>NZ_JAQMIL010000056.1:0-64191 GCF_029990105.1 Bradyrhizobium sp. Arg237L
AGACGCGCGGAGTTAAATCACTGATTTGCCCGACGACGGAAGCGGAATGTTTTTTGCGCGAGGACTGGACGAGGCAAATCACGTTGGAATTGCTCGCGAATTTTTCTCCCCCGTCATTCCGGGGCACGCGCAGCGTGACCCCGGAATCCATTTCACCGCCCGCGCCTGTGGCCTGATGGATTCCGGGCTCGATGCTTCGCATCGCCCCGGAATGACGGCTGAGGAATGCGGCGACACGAATGGCCAAAACCGGCCCGCCCTACCACTCTTCCGGGCAGGGATCGACGATCTTCCAGAGTTCGATGCCGTTCTTGATCTTCTTCATTTCGGTGGTCAGCCCACCGTTGCGGCGGATCCAGTCCCTCACCGTCTGTGGGTAATAGGACATCAGGTCGGAGGTGCCATCGAGGCTCGTGACCTTGATGCCGAAGGTGAAGGCCTTGTCGTAATAGGCCTGGTGGAAACCGACGCTTGCCCTGGGCGTGACGCAGATCTTGTTCATCGGCACGATGCCGAACACCAGCGTGCAGGCGGAATTGCAGATACCGTCGATGATGACGCGCTCGCCGCGCTCGCGGATGCGCTTGTACTTGGCCTTGTACTCATCGACATAGCCGCCGTGGTCGCGCGTGATGTGCAGGACGGCACGCGCCGGCGCCATCGCGAGAGCAAGGAACAACAGGGCGAGAAGCGTGATGCGCATGAACAATGTAACAGTAGCCTTGGTCGCCTCAAACAAAGCCGGCTGCGGGCCCCGGACCAGACCCCAAAACTCTGGCCGGACTGTGTTGGGAAACCGTTAAGCATCCAGAATGGGCCAAAAATTGACGTGATGTGGCCGATTTCCCGCAGTTTTTCCCGCCAAACCGCGCTAAATGAAAGGCCGGATCGGCCAGAATCGCCTCGGCTGGCCCTGGAGACGCACAATGCCCAGACTGAAGTTTTTCGCCGCCGCAGCGGTTCTTGCCGCCATGGCTGCCGCCCCAAGCGTGGCCGACGCCCGCCATTACCGCCATCACCACCACCACCGGCACCACGCCGGGCACCTGCCCTATCAGATCAGCTACCTCCACAATTACGGCCCGGGCGCGACGCCCGGCACGTTCGCCTATTACGACGGCCCGACGGCGGTAAAATGCCGCCAGAGCGCCTCCGCCTATATCGGCCAGGACGGCCGCCGGCATCCCTGTTTCTGAAGGCCCCACCGGGCGGGACGCCGTGCGCAGGGCACCTTTTCCGCTCTACGCGCTGGCCGTTCCGGCCCAAACCTGATAATCGACGCTTGGATCATGATCCGACCATACCGAGTCGGATGCATGATCTGACTTCTCTGTCTGAGCATGATCTCCGTGCAAACGCTTCGCGTTTGTCGCGAGGGAAAACCGGTTTCTACTTTTCCGGATCATGCTCCAAGGCACGCGCTCGTAGCTCAGCTGGATAGAGCATCGGATTTCGATTCCGAGGGTCGGGAGTTCGAATCTCTCCGAGCGCGCCACAGCCGATGAAGATAGGCGCTACTGCTTCGCCGTGGCGCTATGATGCCGGGGCCCGGGTGCGCGCTCAAATCGCCAGGACTGCGATAGACTGCGATCTGGCACTTCGCCTTCTCGAGCAGCTTTTCCTCGGACCGGGCGATCACGGGCATTGCGAGGACCGTAATCCGGTTTCATAGTCTCGCGTCGCCCGGAGGCGCACCTCGACCGGCTAACGTGACGGTGCGACCAACCCGAAAAAATGCAAGAGACAATGCCGGGTTACTGGAAAGCGGAGAGACAGCGATGCTGTTTCGTCACGCGTTTGCTCTTGTGTCGATGACGGCGCTGTTGGTGGATCCCATCGACGCCGTGTCGCAGGACATGCTGCGCAGCGTCGACCTCAACAGCCCCGAAATGTCGACATCCGAGATGACGCGGGCCGAGGTCGAGACGCTTCTCAAGGCGGCGCCTCAAGACGCCGCGGGCCAGAGCTCTGCGGATTTGCAAGGAAAGCGGCTGTCGCAACTCGATCTCTCGGGGCTCGACTTCTCCGGCAGCAATCTCCGCCTCGTCAAGCTCAACCGGACTAGCCTGAAAGGCGCACGCTTCTATCGTGCCATCCTCAACCAGGCTTGGCTCATCGACGCGGATTTGACCGGGGCGTCTCTCGTAAATGCATCACTCCTCGGCACGCAGATGCAGCGCGCCAAGCTTGGCGGCGCCGATTTGAACAGCGCTCGCATAACCGCGGATCTTTCTGGTGCCAGCTTGATCGGGGCTAAGCTTGCTGGCGCCGATTTGAGCGCTGATATGCGCAACCAATCGATGGGCTTGATGCGTGGCGTGCTCAAATCCGCCGATCTCAGGAATGCCGATCTGAACGGCGCCAATCTCGCGCGCGCCGATCTCGAATTCGCGCAGCTGCAGAACGCCAATCTGGCGAATTGCAATCTTAGCGGTGCCGACCTTTCGGGAGCCGACTTGTCCAACACCAATCTCGCAGGCGCCGATTTCACCGAGACTGACCTCGCGTCGGCCCTCTTGCCGAGCGCAGCCGCGCTGGAAAAGGCCCGCAATCTGGACAAGGCCAGGAACTTGAACCTGGCGCGGCGCCTACCTTAGTGATCGCAGTGATCCGAAACCTGGCATTTCAGCCAGCAACTGAAGCGATCGGCGCCAATGCAGCGATGCCAACAGCCCTCAGATCAAGAAACAACTGGCTAGCCGAGACCGATGGGTGCGCCACGGCCGATGAAGATGTTAGCTCGCCGCATCCTTGAGCGCGGTTTCGAAGCTCTTTGCGTCGAAGGCCGGCATACTCTGGATCCGCCCCAGACCCTGGGTGGCGTACCAGACGGAGAACGCGAGCATCGCTCCCTCATTCGGGGCATCGACGATGTCGACGAAATCGTAATAGCCCTGCGTGTAGTGGATCGACTCGACCTTGATGCCCAGCTTGTCGAGTTTTGCCTTGGCCTTGCCGATCCGCTCCGATTGCTTGCTCGCCCACTCCGGGCTCAGACTACCAAGCAGCACATATTTCATGGCCACCTCCACGTGACGTTGATCATGATGCGCGAAGGACCCCACGATTATACGCCTTCCAGGGACCCGTGCCATGTCGTTGTGCGTAGCGGGAACGGCAAGATACGGCCTCCCCGGCCCCGCATTTTGTCCGACAAGCCCTACAGCCAGCGCCGCACCCGCGCGCGGTAGCGGCGATAGGCGTTCCCGAACTTGCGCTCGAGATAGGCTTCCTCGCGGGTGATCACACCGTAGCGGATGACAAGCGCGAAGGGCACCAGCGTCATCAGCAGCCAGAGGTCGTTGAAGGCAATGGCCAGGCCGATGAGCCCCAGTACCATGCCGAGATAGATGGGGTTGCGCGTGAAGCGGTAGGGGCCAGTCTCCACGATGGTCGTGGACGGCAAGTTGGTGGGCACATTCGAGCCGGCCCGGGTCATGGTAGTGATCGCCCACGCGACCAGCGCCACCGCAACGACAAACACTATCGCGCCGAGCCAGCCTGCAGCAACCACGGCCGGCAAGAACGGCAAGGGTATGAGCCAGTTGAGCGCGAGACCGGCAAGCACCGCTAGCACCCACGCGATCGGCGGCCGGACAATGACATTCGCAGTATCTGCCGTGTCAGTCATAGTGGGGCCGGTGAACCTGCACCCCTTTTGATGTGGCCAGCCGAAGACTATTTGCAAGCGTATCGCAAAATCGCAGGCGGTCCGAGATTTGCCGGTTGGAACGCGCAGCGGGCCGCCGCATCATAGCGCCACGGCGAAGCAATAGAGCCCATCCTCGTCTGCCGTGGCGCGCCGCACCACCTAAGATATTGTATTCCTTGCATCTTTTTCGTTTGGCCCGTTTCGGCACCGCCCGTGCAATTGACGGGCAAAAACGCATCACTCAGCTCCGCAAAGTGCT
The DNA here is from genome assembly GCF_029990105.1 of Bradyrhizobium sp. Arg237L. Classification (NCBI taxonomy): domain Bacteria; kingdom Pseudomonadati; phylum Pseudomonadota; class Alphaproteobacteria; order Hyphomicrobiales; family Nitrobacteraceae; genus Bradyrhizobium; species Bradyrhizobium sp. Arg237L. The sequence continues at coordinate 3,912 of NZ_JAQMIL010000056.1, forward strand.
GGCCAGGGGTTCAGCTTGGATGCATCCTAATGCGCCGCAGGGTCTGTGGGCGCACCCCCCTATGCAGCTCCCCCGCGCAAAAATAATAGCGAACTGTGCTCAACCGAACAGAGACTTAGCGTCGATTGTCTAGACTCCCATGTCCGCGTAGCGCACAGGCCAACGAGGACGTGAGCCATGAAGGACCTCAGCGGAAAATTGCACCAGCTCCGGGCTGATGCCAACAATTGTGCCGTCATGGCCATGTCGGCGACGGATCCAAATAAACGCGAGCTGCTTAAGCGTTTGGCGGATGAGCTTGCCATCGAGGCGCTTGAGCTGGAACAGGTCGTGAAAAGGCAAACAGGGGATCTGGGCTCCGACGAGCAGTACAATGCCTTGTCCAAGCCAGCGTTAGACCCCCCTATGCCGATCCGGAGAAAGCCGCTCGCCGGCTCGTGAAGCTCGCGCGTGCCGTCGAGCCGAAACAGACGGACCGCATTCACATCGAGAAAATCAACTACTCGTTTCTTTTTCAGGACAAGGCCAAGCCGGCCGGATACGGCGCCGGGTTTTGCCGCGCTCCGGCAAGACTTTAAGCACGTATTACCTCAGCGCGTACTATCCGACCGGCGATGTCGCCGAGCTGTGCGAGCTGATTGGCCAACGGCTGGGGAAAAACAGTCGTTACGTCAATAGCGCTGCATGTTTCCGGATCGGCGAAGCGATATCCTTTTCGAAGTGTGGGCTTCGGATGCATCATGCAGTTCAGCCGCATCATCGGTCCGACGGAAGACTTCCAAATTTGGAGCGCGATAAGCCGCGGGTTCTCGTTCGTGATCAGTAATGAGAGCCGGACCGGCCCCGGCCTTCACGGAGAGCCCGGCTTTGTTGCCTCGTGGCGTCCCATCGATCTGAACAGGCCGGCGATCAGAGTGGGCGGTTCGCCGTTCAAGACCTTCGCTGAAGCCGAGACTGCGTGTGAGGCGATGCTGAAGCACCTGACCGATGACAGGATCGAGTAGATGCAGTCGCCTCCCTCTACTTGGCGATTGCCATAATCTGACGATCGTACTTCACCTTCGCCAGGTCGCAGTGCCCTCTTTGTTATCGCCGCTGGCGGCTTTGCTGAGTTGGCGTGCAAACTCTCTCCGAAGAACTTCGCCATCTCACGTCGGTTCTACGATCCGGGTACAGCGGGCATCCATAGTTCAACTCGGAAAAATGAGACAGGTCGTCGTGCCATGAGCGAGCAATCGGCCCTTGCCGTCCGTGACGCGCCCTTCGGCGGTGCCGATGCGGCGTCCGCAATTCAGAACCATTCCTTCGGCCCTGATCTGGCCCGTTTCCGGCGTGATTGGGCGCACAAGAGAAATCTTGAATTCGAGCGTTGTCTGAGCCACGCCCTGGTCCAGCGTCGATTGGACGGCGAGCCCCATGCAGCTATCGAGCAGCGTCGCCGTGAGGCCGCCATGGACCGTGCCGGCTGGATTTAGGTGGGCGTCGGTTGGAATGAGCGTCACGATAACACGACCGCGCGTAGCCTCAGCCACGTCGTACCCCAACGTTCGCGCCAAGGTGTTGAGAGGAATCGTGCCGCTGGCAAGGCCCTGCACAAACTCCAGTCCACTCATCGTCTTCTGTGTCTCGGCATCCACCGTCCCGAAGGTCTTGGTCAGCATCGTATCTCACTCCGCCTCGCTCAGCTCGTTATCGTCCTTGGCGACGCTTTCTTGCGAAACGCCGATGGTGACCGGCCATAGATCCGGCTGAAAGATGCGCTCATGCGCCTTGCACTCGAAAACCCGGCACGCTTGGCGATGAGAGGAATTGGAAGATCGCTTTCATCGAGGAGACGCTTTGCACGTTGAACACGAAGCGAAAGCGCGACTTGCAGAGGCGATGCATCGAGGTGCTCGGCAAACAGCCGCGCCAGGTGCCGGGGTCCTACTCCGAGACGATCGGCCAATGCTTCGATATTGCTCCGATCAAGTGCGCCGTTTTCGATGAGCGCCAGTGCACGTTCGACAGTCGTCCTGGTCCCCTTCCAGGCCGGGCAGAAAGGAGCGGCCTCCGGACGGCAGCGGAGGCAGGGTCGAAAACCCGCGTGTTCCGCGGCAGCGGCGCTGCGATAAAACCTCACATTCCGCGAGAGCGGCGTTCGCACCGGGCAGACGGGCCGGCAATACACTCCCGTCGTCTTGACCGCCACGAACACCAGCCCGTCCCACGCCGGATCGCGGCGCCGAAATGCTTCATATTGTGCGGCGAAATCGAGCATGCGATTGCTATAATGACCATAGCCGCAGGTGGCGAGCCATTCTCGAAGACCAGGTCCGAAAACGACCGCCGCCAGGACGGCACGCGCTCGTAGCTAAGCTTGATAGAGCATCGGATTTCGATTCCGAGGGTCGGGCATTCGAATCTCTCCGGCCCGCCACTTCGTACACCCCTGGGCACTCCAGAACCTGCCGTTTTGCGCTTGGTGCGAGCACCGGCGTGCGCAGGAGTACGCTTTTCCACATGATGCGAAGTGGCGCTCTATTTGTCCTCGTCGGGGGCAAATCGAGCATGCTGAAGGTCCATCCTGTCGTGGAGGATGCGCACGATTTCGATCGTGCTCTTTGGCGCTACCCGGTACATGATGAAGTAGCTTCCGCGACGACCGCGTCGCTCAACATGGAGCGTGCGAAGACCCGGCATGATCGCGTCCCGGGCCTTGGAGCCTGCGACATCGGGACCGTCAGCAAGGTCACCAATCGCCTGAACGAGCGTGTCCCGATAGACGCGCGATTGTCGCGCGCCAAAATTCTCGGTGGTCCATTTCAGGATGTTCGCAAAGTCGAGTTCGGCAGCAGCGCCGAGACGGACGCGCCATCTATGCTCGGCCATACAGGCCCTATTCGGCTGTTCCGGAGATGACCTTCTCCGAGAGCTCGTTCAGATAGGCTTGCAGGTCTTCGATATTCCTGAATTCTTTGAATTCGCCTCGGTCCAATGCACCAACGCCGAGGCGAGCCGCAGCGCGTAAGGCCTTCAGCTTGCCCGCGTCCTCCGCCTCGCGTTGCTCCACCAGCCGCAACCCGTCACGCAGCACTTCGCTGGCGTTCTGATAGCGGCCGGACTTGACGAGGGTGTCAATGAGTTCTTCCTGGCGCTCGGTCAGCACAACATTTCTCGTTGGCATTGGCGGCGTCGCGGCTCGTTCAAAAAATGGCGTATGGCATAATATGCCATCAGCGTTCGATGGCCTCAACCCCGATTTTGGCGCGTGCACTATTATGGCTTTCGATTTGCCGTAACCAAGCGCGAAGGCGGCACGGGTTGCGATCGGCGCAATGTGCTGTAGGTTTGGAGAATACAGCTTACTGCCACCATTCTAACGAAAACAGGCCGGCCGGCTTGGAGCGTGGGCGACGACAGTCGCGTTCCGATCGGATCAGGCGTCGGGGAAGGAAGGCTTGGAGATGTCAGAATACGATCAGCCAACGCCAATGCGCTTCGCTCTCAGTCGTCGGCAAGTCGTGGTCGGCGCCGCGTGTCTCGCTGGCGCCGGAATCCGGGCGACGCGGTCGCCTGCCCAGACAACCCCTTACCGATTCCGGCAAGGCGACTTCGAAATCACGGTCTTAAGCGATGGCCATCTCGTGCTGCCGGCGACGATCCATGGGCTTGATGCGCCGCGGGAAGAGGTTCACAGGCTTCTACAAGAGGCTGGTTTGGATCCCGATCAGGTGAAGCCGGCAACAAATCCGGCTCTGATCCGCACCAGATCCGACCTCATTCTCCTCGATACCGGCTCTGGTGCGAACTTCCAGGGGACCGCCGGAAAACTGCTCGACAACCTCAAAGCTGCCAATATTGATCCGAAGAGCATCACCAAGGTCGTATTCACCCATGCGCATCCCGACCATATCTGGGGCACGATTGGCGCGGGCGGTGCCCTGAACTTTCCAAATGCCGCCTACTACGTCTCGGCAGTCGAATGGGATTTCTGGATGGACCCTCACCTCACGACGAAGCTCCCCGAACAAATGCATATCTTCGTCACGGGTGCGCAAACCAATCTTGCTGCGGTCAAGGATCGCGTGACCATGGTCAAGCCCGGTGATGACATCGTAACGGGCCTCAGCGTACTGGACAGTTCGGGTCACACGCCGGGTCATATTTCCTTGGTCCTGGCAGGCAGCGAGGGGCTGCTCATTCCGGCCGACGCGATCACGGAACCCGCCGTCTATTTTCCTCATCCGGAGTGGCAGTTCGCCTACGACATGGACAATGGCACAGCCGTCGCCAATCGGAAGAAGCTGCTCGACCGCGCCGCGACCGACAGGATGAAGATGCTGGGCTTCCACTGGCCCTATCCCGGCCTGGGCTTGGCCGAGCGGAAGGGCACGGGATATCAATATGTGCCAGCGGCCTGACGGCCGAAGATTGCTAAGTGGCCGCTGTCGATTGGCCGGATTTCAGGGGCCCGCCGATGCGGCTAACGCGGCGCCGCGCTAACACTCGATTTTCTGGCCCATCGAAAGCGTGGCCCGGCGGACTGATGCGAACCGCTTTCTCGACATCGTCGGGAGTGAAATCCTCACTTGGCTCAAAGCGAAATCGAGCTTGCAAGCCGAGGTTTCGCTCTTCACGGCAGCTCGCAAGCCGTCGCAGCCAGCCGAATTCTCCTTGATATCTCAGGAGGCACCCGATAAAATTGCAACCATTGATCGAGACATTTGGCTACTGACAGATATTACAATCTCCGAGAATGCGATGCAGCGCTGGCTGATTTCAGGCGCATCGGGGCAGTTGGGCGGTCATATCCTCAGTGCGCTTTCGCGTCACTGCCCTGGCGATTACGTGCATGCGCTTGGCCGTTCACCGCTGCCGGGCGCGCATGTCACCGAATTGGTGGATATCAGAAGGGGCGCGGCTTTGATGGAGTTGCTGCAACGCGCGACCCCGACGCGCATCCTGCACCTTGCGGGAGTACCGCCCCTGATCGCCGAGTCCGACCCCGCCTCCTGCCATGCGCTCCACGTTGACGCCGCGATGAGGATGGCGGCTTACGCCGCCTCTACGAACGGATGGATGCTGTATGCCTCGTCCGATTTCGTGTGGGACGGAAACGGCGGGTTCCACGATGAAGACGATGTGCCACTTCCGGCGAACGTCTATGGCAGAAGCAAGCTTGCCGGCGAGCGTGTCGTCATAGAGCACGGCTGCGGACTGGTCGCCCGCTACTCGCTGCTGTTCGGTTTCCCGGTCGATTGTCGCCAGACATCATGGACGACGATCGCCGCACGCCTCAAGCGCAACGAACCGGTCAACGCGATCGATAACGAATGGCGATCGCCAATCAGCCTGGCCGACGCAGCTTTGGCAACAATAGAGCTGGCAGTGCAACGTCATCACGGGCTCGTGCACATTTCAGGCTCATCTGCGATGACGCCGTACGAAATCATCTGCATGATGCGCCGGGAGATGAACTCGGCGTCGGACATCCAGCGGGTCTCGCGCGCCTCGTTCAGTCCGAACATGATCCGGCCGCGCAACGTCACCCAGTCGAACAGCCGGCTGAGGCGCCGCCTTCCGGGATTCGAGCCCGCGCCTTTGCGATCTGCTCTGCGCATCGCACAGGGCGCGGTGCCGCGCTTTTCCGTGATCATTCCGGTGTATCACGGAGCCGACACCGTAGGCCGGAGCCTGACTGCGCTTGCCGATCAACGCTTCGATAACGATGGCGGACTGCAAGCGAGCGACGTCGAGGTGCTGCTGGCACTGAACGACGGCCGGGAAGACAGCGAGGCGGCGGTGGCCGCGCATGTCGCGAGCTTGCGCGCACGGAACTTCCACGTGCGATTGCTGCGTACGCCGCCGACCCGCCGCGCCGCCATAGCCGCGGCCGAGGCGGTGGCGGCTGCCGGCACCCATCGCCTCTACCTGGACCAGGACGCCAGACTGTCCCCGTACGCGCTTTCCGCCTTATTTGCAGCGCTCACGATGGGCACAGGCATTCAATTCGCCGCGCCTCGCGCACGGTTCGATCCCTCCCCTTCCCCGGTGGTGCGCGCGTTCTGCCGTTACTGGTGCGCTTTACCCTATTGCGATGCTTCGCCCGTCACCATGGGCGCCTATGCAGTGTCAGCCGAGGGCCGGCGGCGGTGGGGCGCGCTCCCGCAACTCGCGTCGGACGACAAGTTTGTCCGGATGCTGTTCGCTCCGAAGGAACGGCTGCTGCTCGCATCGGAGAGCTACCATGTGGTGGCGCCGCAAGGCTGGCGCGAGTTGATCCGGGCTCGGCGCCGCTACCTGCGTGGCAATCGCGAATTGGCGCGGGCGACCCACCTTGCTCCTCCAGATCCGATTCCGCGCTACAGGGGCGTCCTCAGGCCGCTTCTGCGACCGTCGGCCTGGTTCGATTTCGCGGTCTTCGTGGCAGCCTATGGCGCGACCTGGCTGACGGAAAGCGTCGGGGCGCGAACGGCGAGACGATCGTGAACCACACCCTCGATGTCGTCATCCCCGCAGGTGGCGATCCTGGGCTGCTTCAGCGATGCCTTGTTGCACTTCTGTGCGACGGCCACGATATCGACCTTCGCGTGATCGTGGTGGCAAACGGGCCTGCGTCCAGCCAAAATCAGGCGAGCGCTGAGTTGTTGCTGAGGGCGTTCGAGGATGAACGCCAAACATTGATCGTCGTAACGAACACCTGTCCGGGCAAGACGGCGGCGCTCAATCGGGGTGATCGCGAACGTCGTGGCGGGGCGGTCCTTTACCTTGACGCAGACACCATCATTCTCCCTGGCACCTTGGCCGCGATTGTCGCAGGCCTGGCCACCGATGAGCCGCTTCTCGTCGCGCCTCCCATGGTGCTGGTTCGGCCGGAGGGCCGACTGGAGCGCGGGTTCGCCTCAGTGTGGCCGCGTCTCTCCGGGATGGAGAACGACGTCGTCGGAGCCGGCGTCTATGCCACGAACCCGGCGGGCCGCCGCAGGTGGAGCGCATTTCCCCCGATCGCGGCCGACGACCTGTTCGTGCGCTCGCTCTTCGCGAGAAGCGAACGAAAACTCCTTGCCGCGGGCGGCTTCCTGTTCAACCTCCCACGGAGATGGGATCTAATCCGGGCCAAGCGGCGGTGGGACCATGGCAATCGCACCCTTGCAGGACTGCACGATGTTCGGCCAGGCAACCTGCCCACGAGGTCGTTCCGGTCCCGATTGGGCGATGTCGCGCGTCTCTGGCGAGAGGGCCCAGCCCTCGCGTGCTTCGTACTGCTGGCGCTCTCGGCACGGCTTACCCGAGGCGAGAACGATGATGCCGCCGCGTGGATCGGGCCAAAGCCGCCGCCGATTGCACCGGTCGCACCACGCCGACCACGCATCGGCATATGCATCGTCACGCATAACAACGCTGATGAAATCAGAGCCTGCCTCACTTCGCTGAAATCTTGCTGGTCCGAGCTTTCGATTCGAATCGAGGACAACGCGTCGGTGGACGGCACGGCCGATCTTGTTCGACAAGCCGAATGCCGCACGAAGATCAGAGCGAACCCCGTCAATCGCGGATTCGCCGCTTCAGTCAACCGGCTCGCCGTCGATTTCGGTGAGGAAGTCGACCATCTTCTGCTCGTCAATCCGGACGTCGAACTGGCATCCGATGCGATCGATCAGTTGATCGCGGCCTCGCTGGTGAGCGAGGCGGAGGCGATCGTCGGCGGACGGATGATGCGGCACGACGGTAGCGTCGACCCCCACAACTGCCTTGCCGAACCGTCGCTCCGACAATCGATCGCGTTCGCACTGGGCCTGCGGCACTGGCCCGGTGGCAAGTGGCTCGATCCCGATGCGCTCGGCGGCTGGGGCCGGACCGGCATCCGGGCAGTCCCAGCGCTCACGGGAGCGATGCTCTTGATCAGCCGCGCATTGTGGCACCGCTTGGGCGGGTTCGATGAGCAATACTTCCTCTATGGAGAGGATGTTGACCTGTGCATCCGGGCGAAAAGACTGTCAGGTACCACGCTCTTCACTGGCTTTGCGCGCTATGTCCATCGCGGCGGCGCGAGTTCGGCGAGCGACACCCAGCGATGGATCGCGATCTTGCGCGGCAAGGTGAGCCTCTACCGCCAGCACCTGTCCCCGCTCGGAAGCAGCTTGGCTCGATGGCTGCTGCTGGGCGGCATAGCACTGCGCGCCGTGGCCGAGACATCAGGGCTCGCCGGCACAAAGATGTGGCAAGACCTGTGGCGAAAGCGCGACCTGTGGCGTCGCGGATGGCCGCAGCCTGACAACTCGCTCAGATAGCAGCGTGACTCCCCCTGCAGCTACGCGACAGGCGCGTTCACGCCGCCGAGGTGTCGATCTGGCGGCGGATCACCCGCCGCACCTCTGCATTCGACAGGAACAGATCGTGGTTGATGATGCCCCAGCCCGAGTCGGAAGCATCGACCACGCGCACGCCGAGCTTCTCGATGACGGCTTTCTCGGCGGCGCCGACGCGTGTCATGCCGCCGGCGAGCGACCCCGAGAGTGCGAGCGCGCGGTCGTTCGTCGCGGTGATCACCGTGATCTTGCGGGCGAGCGGCCCGATCCGGTTGATCGCCGACGAGAACACGTCCATGTCGATGTCGGGCGAAGCGAACACCACGGCGCCGATCCTGCCGTCAACGGTGTCACCATATCGATCATGGAGCTGGCGCAGGCTTTCGAGCGCCAGCATCGTTCCCATGCTGTGCGCCACGATGTGGACGCGGCCGACGCCCGGGGGCGTCACGATGGCCTGAAGCACGCGTTCGAAATCATCACGGGACCACATTGCGCTGTCGCGGTCGTAGGCGTAGTCGAACAATCCCGCCTTTGACGGCCAGGAGAACACCATCGTCTGGCCGCGGAACCGGATGCCATCGGAAAGATGGGCGGCATCGAGTGCCGCCGTCTCGAACGTCTGCTTGAAGCCATGCACATAGATCAGGACGTCTGATCCGCCGCCGCCGGCCTGCCCGAGAAGATCGCTGACGTCTCCCGAAACCGGCTCGACCTGATCAATACGCCAACCGCCGAGCCCCGCCGCCGCCAGGGAGAAACGGCTCTCGTCCGGCGGCACCAGCTTCGCCCGTGCGACGGTCATCGCGGAGGCCCGATCCGGCCCGAACCAAGGCTTCGCGCGCCCGCCTTTTACGGGCTTGCGCGTGGTTGCGACAAGCAGCGTGGGGTCCACCGACAGCGACGATGCGTCGTAGCGCGCGCCGGTCGCACCCAGACTGGCGCATCCGCCGAGCGCGAGTGCGCCCGCAGAGGATGCAAGCCCGCCCAGCAGGGCGCGGCGGGACATCATCACTTCGTTTCGCAGCGAGTGTCGGACGATCACGCGGGACTTCAGAAGCCGCCTCCGTAAGACCCGCCCCTCATGAATTTCCTGAATGATGATGGCGGCGAGAAAAGGGCGGCAGCTTCAGGCCGGGACGTAGGACCGCCGAACGGCGTAGATTCACTGATTACGGCGCGGAACAGGTCGGAACCCGGCGAAGCAAAGTTCCCTTGTGGCCATTCCGGTGAAGCCTTCAGGAGGAAAAAGCCGACCGCGACGGGCGCCAGTCTCTCGACCGATTCCTGCAACTGCGCGCCCGTTTGGGAAGCGCGTGCCTTCAGGAGCGCGCGGCAGCGGCTCTCCCGCGTTCGGTAACCTGATAGAGCACATGACCGGGGTCCTGAGGAAATACCTTCAGCCAACCTAACTCAACGAGGCGCTGATACCTGGTCTTATCAAGGTGTTCGATCACCGGCTTGGGGCGGCCGGCTGCAACGATCTCCCGGATCAATCTGAAATCATCGAGCTGCGCCATGATCAGTGCTCCTCGTTGCGTTCCGTACAATTTCAGCCCGCCCTCGGCGATGGGCTTCAAACTTCATCCGGTCCTTGCCTCGGCACATTGCACGTCGCGGTCACGCGCCAACAACAAGCTCGTTGATGGCGGCGATCAGGTGTCAGCCCAAGTATTCGGCGATATCCTCCAGCGAGGCGTCGAAACGCTCGCCAAGCACCGCGCAATTGCTGTCTTCCTTCACGAGCGCGTATTTGCGGAAGTTGTCTTCGTCGATCGAACGTGAGCGCGACTTATGGATCGCGTATCCGAGCCTGCGTGCACGCGCTCGCAAGGCACTTTCCTTCGTCAGGCAGTTCCGTTATGGCCGAAGGCTAGACGAAGGCCGCATTACGATCGATTCACCGCCGGCTCCGAGACAACGCCCATACGCTGGGACACAATGTTGTCTTTTGTTGTTTTTAGATGTTGTTTTTCTGCGCCAGCTCCAACGAGCATATCACACGCGCAGCGCCGGTGATAGACCGCCGCTCCCGGCGAATCGCCAACCAACTGTTCAGGCAAGAAGATCGTCGGCCCTGCTCCGCTCCGGCGAGCGAAGCTCCCATCACAGCAATCTGCCTAAAGCATCACGAGCTGGACCACACCATCTTCGAGCTCGCCGCGAGCAAGTCTCGCGCGAGCGATATGCTCGAACTCGGTTCGATGTCTGTGCAAGTAGCTGAAAGCTTGGTTCTGGGTCCGAAAAGTCGTCTGAAGTCGGCATGCTTGCCTGACCGGCCCGACCGCCAGTGAGAATGTAATGGTTTGCCCTGACTCGATGGTGGATACAGTCCCCATGCTCTTCGCCATGTGTCCGCCTACTCCATAGGAAATGAGCGTCAGATGGTTTCCGCACTGCGCCGCTGAGCGCCGGAAGTCAATGGCTTGATACCGGCGACCATGGAAACCTGGAACACGGATCAAGTGCCAACCCAGCGTTTGATTATCGGCCCCCTACGAAGGCCGGTTCAAAGCCAGAGCCGAACGTGTGCGCTATTTCGAGAGCACCTTCTTGCGCTTCCTGTTCGAGATGTCCGGACAAGCCGCTTGAGTTGTCGCCTCCTCGGCCTCCCTGGCCTCCCTCAAGGCGCGAAGACGTTCCATGTTCTTACGCACCGCAATGGCCTGTTGCTGGACGTCTGCCATCGCTCGCGCACCTTCTTCCATCGCGAGACGTTGCCGGTTAGCGCGCGCGATGCTTTCCGGGGATGCTTCAGCGGGTTTCTGGACAGCCATCTTGTCTTCCCAATCCGAACAACACAAAGCCCGCTCAATCCCGGGATCGAGCGGGCAATACTGCCATTTCAGTACATCCGTGAAATGGCGCGAACGGTTCAGGCCAGCGACAGATTCTCTGCGCTTACCTTGCCCCGCACTTTGTCAGTCTTGATTTCAAAGGCCACCTTCTGGCCTTCGGCAAGGCCGGAAAGACCCGCCCGTTCAACGGCGCTGATGTGAACGAACACATCGTTCCCGCCATCGTTGGGCTGGATAAAGCCAAACCCCTTTTGACCATTGAACCACTTCACAGTACCCGTCGGCATTCTTTCATCTCCAAAGCATATTCGCGCGACCGTCACGCGATCCATTCAACTGGCGATGTCTTTGGGAAAGAGCCCGCGGGCACATTCAGAAAGGCACAGCGGCTAATCGAACCGATGCAACCTACAGGCCTCGGCCCTGGATTACAAGTCCCGGAGGTAAAATCGGCCGTCGCGGAAGGAACTTCTTCTCCTGTTCGATGCAGCAGGTCGGCTGCAAATGCAGCAAGAGCACAGGCTGCTCAATCGAAATCCTTGCAAAAAGAGCTGGCTATTCCCGCCCATAGGCTCCATCGTCAAAACAATTGTATCGGCTTCGCGCCGTTGGCCGAGAGGCCGTGCGCTCCATCCGAACAGATTGCGGCGGCTCAGAATTGCGTCCCAACTTCTCTTCACCACCGGGATCGCTTTCAACCGAACTTCAGTACTCCGAAATCTCTGAAGCGCCCATCGCGGGAAGCTTCAACGGTTTTGCGCCGACAATGCTTAGGAGAAAAGCGCGTGCAGGTATTCGTCCGAGAGAACAACGTCGATCAGGCGCTTCGAATTCTGAAGCGGAAGATGCAGCGCGAAGGTGTTTTCAAGGAGATGCGCCGGCGTCGCTTCTACGAAAAGCCCTCGGACAAGGCTGCGCGAGAGAAGACAGAAGCCATACGACGGTTGCGCAAGCAGGCACGCAAGCAGGCTGTTCGAGACGGACTGATCGCTGCGCCGGCCAAAAAGCCGACCGACAACAAGCGCGGGCCGGAATTGCGTTCCAACATCATCGCCAGAACAGGACAGAACCAGCCGAATCCCACCCGGGAGTTCGCGCAGACGAAGACCGCGACCGAAACGTGATGCAGGAGACGTCGCAGCTATCACACCGGTTCGATATGGCGGGTTGGCCGCAAAGCCGTGAGGCTTTGAGTTTGCCAACGTAATCGAAGCGGCTCGTCTCGGTGCTCGCGAGCGCAAACCTTCACGCGTTGCGATCCTCAATGCGAGCTGGTGGCAGTCCTGGCGCAGTCGCGTTCGATCGGGTTCCGGGGGTGCTCACAGCGGGGAGCACCCTGACGGAAGGTGTTCACCGTGGGGCCACCGTGATTCCCCGGAATCCAAATAGGACCACGATACCGCTAAGGTTGCTTTCGCCGGGGCCAATTTCATTCCGAACAGATTTATTAACCGGCAAGGGCCGCTGAGAAATCAGCGGCCCTTTCGTTTCAGCGCCCCGGCGACAGGAATGCAGCGTTCAACCGGATTTGCCAAGCCGCAGTTTACTGGGCCTGACGCCATAGCGCCGGAGCAAGGCTCTGCTTAGCGCCCCCTCCGACTGGTAGCCGACATCGGCGGCAATCACGCAGATGGGGTCGTTCGTGGTCATGAGCCGCTGTCGCGCGAAGCCGAGACGCAGCTCGGTCAGGAAGGCGAGCGGCGCCAGTCCGGCCAGCTTGCGGAATGACCTGACGAGCGTTGCCCGGGATGCCGCGGACGCCTTCGCCAGGAGGTCGAGGGTCCAGTCGCGGGCGGGCTCGCGCAGCATCGCAAGCACCGCATGCGACGTCGAGCGATGGGTCAGAAGGGCGAGAAGACCGCTAGCCGGCGGCACCTCCTTGAGACGTTCGCGCAGCATCATCACGAAGAGTGCCGTTGCCAGATTGGTCGCGATAATCGTACTGCCGGTCTCGTTCGAATCCAATTCGTCGCTGATGCAGATCGCGAGCGTGTGTAATCGCTCGGCCAGCGGAAGCCTGGTCGAGCGCAGCACGACAAAGTTCGGAAGCGCGGCGATAAGGGCTTGCTCGGACGCAGCTTCACCCCGCAATACGCCGCAAACGAGCTCGGTGTCGTAGGCGATGCCCGGGGTCGACTTCGTGCGAATTGCATTGCGGAATTCCGTCACGATCCTGCGGATGGCGCCATCGGTCGAAACCGAGCGGACCACATGGGCGTCGCCGTGCGGGAGCAGCAATGTATCGCCGGCGCCAAGCTTCACCGGACCGTGACCGTTTATCTCGAACACGCAATGGCCGCGGGTCACGATATGAAACTGCGCCCCGCCGGACGGCTCGTGCGGCGAGACCCAGGTGCCGCCGAACCTGCAGAAATCCTGTAAATCGGGTTTGACGCGCAAAAATGGCGCCAGGCTGCTTAACGGATCATCGCTTTCGTTTCTTGTCATGGTCGCTTGCATCGCTGCCAGATGTTGATCCGGGCGGCCATGCGAATGCGCCGCGCGGACATCCAATATTCCACCGGCTTCTGCTTAAGTTCTTCCCAGACCGCACGAAACAACGCTGCCCGCTTCTGGGGCCAAGCCGTCCGAGATTTCCCGAGACCGGAGAGCATTCATGTCCACCCTGCCCCAACACATGATGTCGCGGCGCGGCTTCTGCCTGTGCTGCGTGGCCGCGACCACGGTTGCGGCGACGAGCGGCTGGCTCAGTCCGCGCGAGGCCTATGCAGCCTCCCGCAACATCGTCGACCTGATCCGGGATTCCGCCGCCAAGACCCCCATCACCGTCCATAAATTGCGCGGCAACGTCAGCATCTTCGAAGGGTCCGGCGGCAATATCGCGGTCCTCACGGGACAAGACGGCAAGGTCTTCATCGACGCCGGGATCACGGCGTCGCGTCCGCGCATTCTCGAGGCGGCGAGCCGGCTCGGCAACGAGCCGATCCGGCAGTTGATCAACACACATTGGCACTTCGATCACGCCGACGGCAACGAGTGGCTGAACGCCGAGGGCGCGGCCATCCTCGCGCATGAGAATACGCACAAGCATCTGCTCTCGGCGCAGCGGGTCGAGGACTGGGATTTCAACTTCCCCACCTCGCCTCTTGCGGCCGTTCCGACCGAGGTCTTCGCCTCGGAGAAGATGCTCAAGTTCAACGGTCAGACGCTGGCGCTGAAGCACTACGGCCCCGCCCACACCGACAGCGATATCTCGGTGACGTTCTCCGAAGCCGACATCCTTCACACCGGGGACACCTTCTGGAACGGGATCTATCCGTTCATCGACTACTCGACCGGCGGAAACATCAAGGGATCGATCGCGGCCGCCGAAGCCAATCTTGCCGCCACGACCGACAAGACCATCGTGATCCCTGGCCATGGCCGTCCCGTCAGCAACAGAGCGGAGCTCAAGGCCTACCGCGACATGCTCGTCGCCATCCACGACAACGTCGCCAAGCTCAAGCAGCAGGGGCGCACGCTCGAGGAGACGATCGCCGCGAAGCCAACGGCCGCCTTCGACGAGAAATGGGGCCAGTTCGTCATAACTCCCGACTTCTTCACCAAGCTGGTCTACGAGGGCGCGTGAGCGCGCGGCTGTCGCAGGAGCATTGAGAATGTCTGCCCTGGACGAAGCGCTGCATATCGACATCCCCGTCAAGCTGTCGCGGCTGAAGGTGGTCTTCAGCATCGGCGCCCTGGGGTTCGAGGGCGACCTGCCAGCGTCCATCTTTCATCTTCAGCTCATCACGAACGATGCCGCCGACTGGAACGCGGAGAGCGACGTGGTTGCGGTCTTTCATACCAACGCGGGCCATTTGACGTTGCACGATGCGGCCTACAACGCCGACCGGAACATCTCGACCGGCAACCCCTACAAGGATCTGCTGGAAGATCTCATGAAACGCGGCGTCCGCGTGGAACTGTGTGGCGCGACTGCAAAGGCCCACCACTGGGGAAACACCGACCTGCTCCCCGGAATCCCGGTCAACACCGATGCCATGGCGCGCACGGTGCAGCTCGTCCAGGAGGGTTTCATCAAGATCACGGAGTGATGCCCGATACTCCCCGCAACGCGCCGCGGAACGATGGCTGCTCTTGCTGATTGTATCGGATAATCAGTCCGTCGAGGTCGCCGATCGTGATTTATGCACTCAGCATCATCCTGATTCTCATGGCGGCAGCCGCCAGCGCTGGCGTCCTGATTGTTGCCGGCCTCGATGCTGACATGGGGTCGCACAGAAGCAACGATTGACCCGCGTTGTCTCAATGTGAACCGGGACACTCTCGAACAGGCCGTCACGCAAAGAGCGGCGACTTCACGGAATACATTCATAGCAAGCGCAAGGCTACGAATTGGCAGCGAGATGCCCCTGCGGCGTCGTGGCAAATGCACTCATGAAATCCGGCGTGCGATTTGGAAAGAACCGGAACAGCCGCTTCGACATGCTGCCGCTCGCTTTGGAACCAATCTAAACGACCGGTATTCTCCGCTGTAATGGCGGATGGCAGCCACCTGCAAGACGGAGTCGCTGACGATGCAAGATGGAGCCGCACAATCGGGCGCCAAGCCTCAACCGCTGCCGGAAAAGGTGTCGGTGACATTGACTGTCAACGGGACAGAGAGGCGCTTTTCGGTCCTGCCCTGGGTTTCGCTTCTGGATGCGCTCAGGGATCATCTCGATCTCACCGGTACCAAGAAGGGATGCGACCACGGCCAATGCGGCGCCTGCACCGTGCTGGTCGACGGTCGCCGCATCAATTCGTGCCTGACGCTTGCAGTGATGCGGGACGGCGCGCACGTGACCACCATCGAGGGACTGGCCGCCAATGGCGCGCTGGACCCGCTGCAGCAGGCCTTTATCGACCATGACGCCTTCCAGTGCGGCTATTGCACACCCGGGCAGATCTGCTCCGGCGTCGGCCTGATCGCCGAGGGACGGGCCAAGAGTGCTGACGAGATCAGGGAATTCATGAGCGGCAACATCTGCCGCTGCGGCGCCTATCCCAACATCGTCGCCGCGATCCAGCAGGCGATGGGAACCAAGTCATGATCCCGTTCCAGTATACAAGAGCGAATAATATCGCCGACGCGGTGCGGCTGATCGCCGCCACTAGCGGCGCAAAGTTCATCGCCGGCGGCACCAACCTGCTCGATCTCATGAAGGACAATGTCGAGCGGCCGACGACGCTGATCGACATCTCCCGCCTGCCGCTGACCTCGGTCGAAGAGACCGCCTCGGGAGGCTTGCGGATCGGCGCGCTGGTGCCGAACGCCGACCTTGCCTGGCATCCGCTGATCGAAAAGCGCTATCCGCTGCTGGCAAGCGCGATTCTTGCCGGCGCTTCGCAGCAATTGCGCAACATGGCTTCCACCGGCGGCAATCTGATGCAGCGGACGCGATGCGCCTATTTCTATGACGCTGCGACGCCCTGCAACAAGCGAGAGCCGGGGTCGGGCTGTTCGGCCATCAGTGGCGTCAACCGCGGCCACGCGATTCTCGGCGCCAGTACGTCGTGCATCGCGACGCATCCGTCCGACATGTGCGTGGCACTTGTCGCACTCGATGCCACCGTGCACGTGACGGGACTGAAGGGCGCGCGCACGAATCCATTCGCGGACTTCCACCGCCTGCCCGGCGATAGCCCGCATATCGACACCAATCTCGGACCGGACGAGATCATCACCGCGATCGAGGTGCCGGCAAAGGGCTTCGCATCAAACCACTCCTACCTGAAGATCCGCGACCGGATGTCCTACGCGTTTGCGCTGATCTCGGTCGCGGCCGCGCTCGAGCTCAAGGACGGCATGATCCAGGAGGCGCGGCTCGCGCTCGGCGGTGTCGCCCACAAGCCGTGGCGCAATCCGGCGGCCGAGGCAGCGCTGCGCGGGCGGCCCGCTGACGAAGCGAGCTTTGCCGGCGCGGCTGACCTGCTGCTTCGCGACGCCAGGCCGCAGGCACATAACGGCTTCAAGGTCGATCTCGCACGGCGGGCGATCATCCGCACGCTGTCGCAGGCCGCGCACGGCACGCCGCAATCGCAATCGAACAAGACGATCCAATGAGCATGCTCAACAATACCGCGAAAACCTATACCGGCACCCCCACCTCGCGCGTCGATGGCCGCGCCAAGGTCACGGGTGCCGCCAAATATGCCGGCGATTTCAACACGGGCGGCCTCGCCTATAGCGCGGTCGTGGAATCAACCATCGCCAGAGGCCGGATCGCGCGGATCGACGCCAGCCAGGCGCGGCGCGTGCTGGGTGTGATCGATGTCATCACCCATGAGAACAGGCCGCGGGTCGCCGACACCGATCAGGCCTGGAAGGACGACGTGGCCCCGGAGGAAGGTTCGCCGTTCCGCCCGCTCTATGACGACGCGATCAAGTTCAACCAGCAGCCGATCGCGCTGGTGGTCGCGGAAGAATGGGAAATCGCACGTTATGCGGCCTCGCTCGTCCGCGTCGACTACGAGAAGCAGCCATTCGTCACCGACGTCCATCGCAACCGCGATGATGCCATCGTCGTCGAGAAGCCCGACAGGCCGCGTGGCGATGCCGCAAAGGCATTCGCGGCGGCCGAGGTGCGGCACGAGGCCGATTATTTCATCCCGACCGAGCATCACAACCCGATGGAATTGTTTGCGACCACCGCAATGTGGGAAGCCGGCGGCCCGCTGACGGTCTACGATAAGACCCAAGGCGTGCAGAACGTGCAGCAGTATCTCTGCAGCGTGTTCGAGAAGAAGCCGGAAGAGATCCGGGTGCTCTCGCCCTATGTCGGCGGTGCCTTCGGCGCCGGCTTGCGGCCGCAATACCACGTCGTGCTGGCGGTGATGGCCGCGCTGAAGCTTCAGCGCTCGGTGCGGCTGGTGCTGACGCGCCAGCAGATGTATGGGCTGGGTTATCGTCCGGCCACCATCGAGCGGCTTGCGCTTGGCGCGCGGCGCGACGGCACGCTCGATACGATCTCGCATGAAGCTGTTGGCGTGACCTCGCAGTTCGAGGAATTCTCGCGCAACGACACCGGCTGGTCGGCCCTGCTCTACGCCTCGCCGAATGCCCGATATGAACACCGCGTGGCACCGCTGGATGTGCCGACCTCCTGCGACATGCGTGCGCCGGGCGCTGCGACCGGCGTCTACGCGCTGGAGAGCGCGATGGACGAGCTCGCGGTCGCGCTGAAGATGGATCCGGTGGAGTTGCGGCTGCGCTGCTATTCGGACCGCGACCAGAACGAGGACCTGCCCTACACCAGCAAGCGCCTGCGCGAATGCTATCGCGAGGGTGCCGCGGCCTTTGGCTGGGACAAGCGCAAGGCGGAGCCGCGCTCGATGCGCGACGGCAAGAGCCTCGTGGGCTGGGGCATGGCCTCCGGCGTCTGGGAGGCGCTGCAGATGCCGACCGCGGTGCGGATCGTGATGACCGCCAACGGCCACGCCGAGGTCTCCTGCGCGGCTTCAGATATCGGCACCGGCACCTATACGATCATGGCCCAGGTCGCGGCCGACAGCCTCGGGATTCCGATCGAGAACGTCACGGTCCACCTTGCCGATTCCACGCTGCCGAGAGCGCCGGTCGAGGGCGGGTCATGGATGGCAGCCTCCGCCTGCCACGCCGTGATCGCGACCGCGAGCGAGGTTCGCAAGGAGCTGTTGCGGTTGGCAAAGCTGATGAAGGGCTCGCCGCTCGCCGACGCGGTCGAGGAGGACGTCAGCCTTGCCGACGGCAAGCTCGTCAGCCGGACGCAGACCGAGCGCGGGGTGTCGATCTCCGACATCATGCGGCATGGCGCGCTGGAGCGGATCGAGAAGGAAAAGACCAACGAGTTCGCCGAGGACAAGGCGCACGCCAGGAACACGCATTCCGCCGTGTTCGCGGAGGTCAAGGTCGACGAGGAACTCGGCGTCATCAGGGTCACCCGCGTCGTCAGCGCGGTCGCGGCTGGCCGCGTGCTGAACCCGAAGACGGGACGCAGCCAGGTGATGGGCGCCGTCGTCGGCGGCATCGGCATGGCGCTGCATGAGGAGACGATCTACGACCACGGCCTGGGCCGGATCGTCAACCATGACATCGCCGAGTACCATGTGCCCATTAACGCCGACATCCACGACATCGAGGTGATCTTCGTCGAGGAGCCGGATAGCCTGATCAACCCGCTCGGGATCAAAGGGCTCGGCGAGATCGGCATCGTCGGGGTCGCCGCGGCGGTCGCCAATGCCGTCTACCACGCGACCGGCGTGCGGGTGCGCGACCTGCCGATCACCCTCGACAAGGTGCTGGCGGGCCGGCAGGCGGCTTAGGCCGCCACTTTGGGCCCGCTGGCGGTCCGGACGGGCCGCCCGGGAGGCGCCGTCCCGCTGGACAGGAACCGGAAAATCCGTAAAGAAAACACGGCCTGTCAGAGCGGCGTTGCGACCGCTTGGACGGGCGCGCAAGCGCGAGTAAACAACGTTAGGTTTTGGGGCGATTCCAGCGGTCCGGCTCGATCTGTTCGGGCGCCCTCTCCGGTCACGCCATTTCGGACAATTCGATATGAGAAAGATCATCCTCGCGCTGGCGCTTCTGTGTCCGGCCGCCGCGCTCGCCCAAGGTACGGCTCAAGGGACGACCGCGCCAGCGGACCCCGCCAATCAGCCCATGGTCGGCGACAAGCCCCTGATGCAGGTCGGCGCCAAGAAGCCGGCGGCAAAGAAGGGCGAGAAGGCCAAGCAGCCATCGGTCGCCCAGAAGCTCCAGGCATGCCAGGAGATCGATGACGGCACCAAGGAGCGGCTCAATTGCTATGACGAGGTCTTCGCGCCGCAGCCCAAGCCGAAGCCCGCCGCGGCCAAAGCCGTCAGCGAGTGCCGGTTCGTGAAGGAAGAGGACGAGCGGCTCACCTGCTACAACGGCTTTGCCGACAAGATTCCGAAGCTGCCGCAGTAATCCGGCTGCAATCCGGTTACCAGGTGCCCCAGGCCGGCCCACCGCCGAAGAAGCCGAAACGCGACTGCTGCGCCACCCGCATCGGCCGCTGGCCCATGAACATCGGCTGCTGGCCCATATACATCGGCTGACCCGCGTACATCGGCTGGTAGGCCCGCGCCCTGGCGACCTTATGCCTCTTCGGCGCCTGCGGCTCATGCTTCTTGGCGTCGGCCGGAACGTACTGGGCGAAGGTCTCGCGGGCCTGGGCAACCGACGACCCGGCACCCGGCGCCGGCGGAAGCGGTGCGGCAGCCATCTGGGTGGCGGGGGCTGGCGGCACGATGGTCGGGAGGCTGGTGTCGAAAACCACCCGTTCCGGCAGCTTCTGGGCGGACTGGATGCGGACGGTCGACTTGTCGATGCCGGGCGCGCTATGGCTTGTCGTGGCAGCGTCCTGCGGGACCAGGGCGTCAACTGCATATAACAGCGCGAACAACGCCCCGCCGACGTACAGGAAATAACGCGTCACCAACATCGAAACTGCTCCCCCGCGCGATGACGCGGTCTATTCGCCTAATAGCGATATAGGGAGTTAGTTCCTGGTCACACGCTACGGGTTCAACCGAAGCGTTCACTTTTTCGGGACGCTGTGTCAGGCGCGGCTGGCCGTGACCAGGGAACACTTTGCCTTATTTGCATTGATGTTCACGAACCCGACCAGCATGCCGGCGTAGGTCTTGCGGCTCTTCATGTTGATGGTGTCGCTGATCACGCGCCGGCGGTCGGTGAGATGCGTGCCGTCGGCGCGGGCAAAGGCGCAGGCGATCTCGATATCCTTGACCGGATAGCGGTTGGCGTTGCGCAGCGTTAGCCAGACCAGCGCTTTCGAGCCGAGGCCGCCGCGGCGCCAGAACTGGCGGGAGATCGTCAGCCCGTCGATCGGCGCCCGCTCGACCGTGAAGGGTTCGTTGGTGCTGGCGGCCGGCACCTCATCGTCCACTGCGTTCTCAGCCGGCGCGGTCGCCTGCTCGACCGGCGCGGCCTGCTCGACCGGGGCAGCCGCCTCCTCGGTGGGCGCAGTCGTCTTCTCGAGCCAGGCGACATCCTGCTGAGAAGTCGGGGGCGCCGCCACGGCGACCGCTTTGTTATTCGCGTCGCTGGGATCGGGGAGCATCAGCCATCCAGCAAATCCGGCAATGGCGAGAACGGCGAGCAGAATCAGCTTAGCCGCAAAGCCGCGAAACGACCACCTGCCGATGCCCATGGCCATGTCCTCACCCGCGTGACAGCGCTTCCTGCCTGCACGCAAAACCGCTCCGGCGCATCACCGCACGGCTTGAAAGCGACGCACCGCTGTACGGAGACCACCGCTAGTCGATTAACCGTCCACCGACGCTACAGTTCCAAGTCTCCCCGGCAAAAATGCGGCGCAGTGCCTGCGACAGGATGGCCTTGTGGATTCCGAGCCGATAGATTGCCGCAGCAACGGATCTCACGTGCGTCGAGAAAGATGGGAGATGAAATGCCGATAGAGGTTACCTGGGACCATATCCACCTGCGCACCCCCGATCCCGAAGCGACCGCGGCGTGGCTTCGAGACGTGCTGGGTGGCGAGATCATCCGCAATCCCGGCCGCATCGACGTGCAGCTCGGCGGCGCCAAGGTGTTCATCGCGCCGGTGACACCAGGCGACGGCGTCAACGCGCCGCCGGTGACGCCCTATCAGGGCCTCGACCATTTCGGACTGGCGGTGAAAGACATCGACGCTGTCGCTGCCGAGATCAAGGCGAAGGGCGTCGCGTTCACGAAGGAGCCGACCACGATCCGCCCCGGCGTGCGCATCTGTTTCATCCGCGGCCCGCAGGGCATCTCGATCGAGCTCCTGGAGCGCGACAAGAAATATGCCTGACCGTACGACGTGCGCGTCGAACGGTTAGAGCATGATCCGGAAAAGTGGAAACCGGTTTTCCCTCGCGACAAACGCCCAGCGTTTGCGCGGAGATCATGCTCAAAAAAGAGATGAGATCATGATCCGATTCAATCGGATCATGATCTACGTCATGCTGCCCGGCATGAAGCAACGGATCTGCAGCCCGAGATAACCGCGGATCGGCCACACCATGGTGCGGCCGTAGCGGTTCGGCTCGGTGATCACAGCATCATCGGGCACGTCGATCCATTCGCCGTCGATGCGCACGCGATAATGTCCGTCCTTGGATTCCCAATCGACGTCACTCACCGCCGTGCCATCAGCATCTGAGCAGCACGGCCCCTTCCCGCTCCTCAAACTGTCGAACCATTGCTTGAGCGGCGAATTGGCGTAACGGCCGTCGGGATCGCGCGCATGCCCGAGACTTACGGCCGTCACCGACAACAACGCGACAAGACTCAATGTGAGTGGGACTCTGAGGCGGACCGCTCGACGATGGTCCGTAATTTCACGGATGGAACCTGTCAGCTCTGCGCGTAGGCGCGCGAAAATGCGGCCGGAATCGATCCAGTTCGTCACCTGTCTCTCGCTCCTGCACCCGCCGGCCGGTGCCAACAAATGTTATGCATTTCGCGGGCCAACTTGATTCGCCAAGCGCCGTCAGCCACAACGTCGTCATCGAGACGTCGCGCACCAATGGAATCATTTCGGTTTCGCACGGCATTGAGCGGCGCATGGTCAACCTGACGCGTTGCGCCGCGCATGCTGCTTCGGCATAAATTCCGAACCGGCCTTGGGCGAAGGTGGCCGGCCGCGGGGCACTATGAGAAACGGCCTGTATTCCATTCACGTCACTCTGCTCGACGGACGCGTCGGCAAGGGCAGCGGGGTGATTGTGTTTCGCGACGGCCAGATTGTCGGCGGCGATGCCTATCTCTATTACACCGGCACCTACACCGTGAAAGGCAACACCTTCAAAGGCGAAGTGCTGGTGCAGCGACACACCACGCCGCGCGACAGCGATAACCCGCTATTCGGCGGACCTGCGCCGGTCGGCATCGGCGTCACCGGAACTTTCACCGCCACGCAGGCGACCATGAGTGGAACCGCGCTCGTCGGCAAAGCGAGCCAGATCTTCGGCGCCACGCTGCGCAAGCTCGTGGATATCGATTAGCGCATCACGTCGTCTGATTGGCGTAGATCGTAGCCCGGCTGAAGCGGAACGCGTAACCCGGGACGGCTGCATCCGCGTGTACGAGCGGCCCCGGGTTGCGCTGCGCTCCACCCGGGCTACGGCGCCGTTCGTGTGGAGAGAGCTTACTCCGCCGCCTGCTCCACGGGGGCGACGCGCGGCAGGATGATCTGGATGCGGGTGCCGCCGCCGGGCTCGGAGTCGAGATCGAGACGGCCCCCTAAGCGCGTGGTGACGATGCTGTAGACGATGTGAAGCCCGAGGCCGGTGCCGCCCTGGTCGCGGCGCGTCGTGAAGAACGGATCGAAGGCGCGGCGGCGCACGTCGAGCGACATGCCGCAGCCATTGTCGGAGAAGATGACCTCGACATTGTCCCTGCCGGAAGCGCGAACCTGGATGTCGACGATACCCGGCTTGCCGTCGGGAAAGGCATGCGCGACCGAATTGAGGAAGAGATTGGTGAGCACTTGGCCATAAGGGCCGGGATAGGAATTCATGATCAGGTTCGGCTGGCAATCGACGTTGAGCGTCAGATTGTGCTTGCGCAGGCCCGGCCTCAGACTCATCACCACCTGCTCGGTGAGATCGCCGAGATCGAAGTTGCGCTGATCGGAATAGTTGCGGTCGGCGGCGACCTGCTTGAACGACTGAATCAGCTCGGCGGCGCGGTTGAGGTTGGCGACGAGCTGCGAGGACGCATCGCTCGTCGTGGCAAGGAAATCGTTCAGGCTCGAACGCCGAAGCTCGCCGCGCTCGACCTGCGCGGCAAAGGTCGCCGCCTTGCGCTCGAGCGCTGAGGCGACCGTGAGGCTGATGCCGACGGGATTGTTGACCTCATGCGCGACGCCCGCGACCAGCCGTCCGAGGGCCGCGAGCTTTTCCGCCTCGATCAGCGAGTTCTGCGTCTCGCGCAAATTGCGTAGCGCCGCCTCCGCGGCGTCGCGCGCTTTCCGCATCTCATGCTCGCTGCGCTTGCGCTCGCCGATGTCGAGCGCCACCGTGACGATGTTCTCGATCTCGCCATTGATGTCGAGGATCGGCAATTTGTTGACCAGCCATTGCCGCATGTTGCCGGCGACGTCCTTGTACTCTTCCTCGTAGAAGCCGAGCTCCGTTCGCCCCGACAGCACCCGTTTGTCGTTCTCATCGGTCTTTGCAGCACCATAGCGCGCCATCAGCTCGCCGGTGGTATGGCCGAGCGCCTCGTGCGGCTCGATGCCGAAAATGCCGGCCATGTAGCGGTTCATCAGGACGTAGCGCAGATTGCGGTCCTTGACGTTGATCACCGCCGGAACGGTGTCGATCACCATCTGCAGCAAACGCCGGCCTTCGGCGATCGCGTCTTCGGCTCGCTTCTGGTCGGTGATGTCGCGCACCGTGCCTTCGTAGCGGATCACCTCGCCTTTCTCGTCGCGCACCGCGCTCGCGCTGTCGGACAGCCATAGCACCGTGCCGCTGCGGGACCGGACTTGATATTCGTAGTCGCGCACCATGCCGTCGCGGTCCATCAGCCGCTGGTATTGGGTGCGCGCGGCCGGATCGACATAGACATTGGACGCAACGTCGTCGATGCCGTTGATCAGGTCCTGCGGCGTGGCGTAGCCCATCATCCACGCCAGCGCCGGATTGGCGTTGAGCAGCGCGCCGCCCGGCGTCGTCACATAAATTCCGTCGATGGAAGATTCGAACAGCTTGCGATAGCTCTCTTCTGCGAGCCGCTGCTCGGCGAGCGCGCGCACCGCTGCTTCGCGCGCGGTATCCGCATCGACCAGCGTCTTCCGGAATACCTCGGCGGCGCGGGCGATCTCGCCGATCTCGTTGTCGACGTCGGTCGCCGGGATCGACGCACTCTTCTCGCCGGCTGCGACCGCGCGGATCGACTTGGTGATCGAGGCGAGCGGCCGCACGGTGCGGCGGACCACGAGCAGCGCGGCGAAGATCCCGATCAGCACGCCGGCCGAGCCGAGCACGATGCTCTGCCATTTCGCCTCGGTGAGCGTGCGCGCGAAATCCCGCGACAGGACGTGACCGCGGCGCGAACTGAGCTCACGCAACAGCTCGGTCACGCGCTGGATCAGCCGTCCCTCGGTGCCCAGCACCTCGCGGTCGATATCGGCGATCTGGCGTTCCCGGATCGATATTGCGACGACCGCGTCGGCGTAATCGTTCACGGCCGTGCGCAGCGCCGGGTCGGCGATGGTCATCGACCGCATGCTCTGTGCCGCCTGCTCGGCCGCGGACGGGTTGTGGGCGAGCAGCGCGGTGGCGATGCGGCCCTGGGTCTGCAACAGGATGGAGGCAGTGGCGGGATCGGAGCTTTCGGCCACCGCCTTTTCGAAGGCGTCGCGCAAGGGCGGCAGGCCGATGATCAACTCGGCGCGGCGGTTGATCAGCGCCGAGATGCGCTCGATGCCGCCGCGGTAGGTGGCGAGGCGCTCGGTCACGCCGTCGATCATGTCCTGCTGCTCGGGGGCAAGCTCGATCCTGGTCTTCTTCAGCGCATCGCCCAGGGCGCTGGCGGCCTCGCCGACCTGGATCGTCTGCGTGCCGGGATCGGTGACGAAGTCGCGCGCCGCAAGCCGGAGCTCGTTCATCCGGCGGTCGATATCCTCGGCCAGGTCGCCGACGCTCTGCAGCCGCTGCAGCTCCCCGAAGGTGGCGTCGATGTGACGGATCGCGATCACGCTGGCGGTCGAGGTGATGATGATGACTGCCAGCACCAGCAGGAAGCTGCCGAAGG
Source organism: Bradyrhizobium sp. Arg237L (assembly GCF_029990105.1). Lineage (NCBI taxonomy): Bacteria > Pseudomonadati > Pseudomonadota > Alphaproteobacteria > Hyphomicrobiales > Nitrobacteraceae > Bradyrhizobium > Bradyrhizobium sp. Arg237L. Next base: position 29,774 of record NZ_JAQMIL010000056.1, read on the forward strand.
TAAGCTGACCGATCGACAGCGCGAACGGTCGCTTCTGGGGCGGATTCGGCGGCAATTCGGAGGTCATGCTAAGGGGGGCCAGGCTGAAATCGCCCCCAATATACGACGTAATTCGGCCCCGTGGGAACGGGGGCCGAGCCCCAAAGCGGGGCTTTACGCCCCCTCCAGCACCTCGCGCGGCCCCACCGATAAGCACGTTGAAGAAGCCGGCCAGCGGGATACCGCTCTTGAACGGCGCGGCCTGCAGACGCGGAGGCCGCGTGCCGTGGAGACGGGCCAGCCGCGAAATCGAACAGCAGCGACTCCATCGGCGCGCGACACAACCTAACGTTGCTCATCGGCGCAGACCACGCGCAAATCAAACGAAGGCAACAAGACGAAACGATCGTTTGGCAGGCGGCAACTTGCATCCGACCATTGCGCCTGCTAGTCGTGCAATCTTTGATAGTGGGGGATTTTATGGGGCATCGTTTTGCGAAGTTGCTATCGTTGTTGAGTTTTCTTACCGTCGCTACGCCTGTCAGTGCCGCTTGGGAAGATCAAGTTGATTGGACCAGGCCTTCATCGAAAAATCCGAAGGTTCAAAGTCTCGGCCTTTACGCCGTTGAGGTCCGATGCTCTCCACGTGGCGGATCGCTTGAGGGCGTGACGAACGCATGGACCGGCAAGACACGCAGCCTTCTACTGTTGATTACAAAATCTGTCGGCACCGGCACTCCCGCCGTGGACAAGCTCCCGAGCGATGCGGTCGGAGCGGTTCAGGCTTATAGCGCAAGCAGCAAAGACTGGACGTCGTACGACTATCGGCACTGCAAGAAGGACTTCCTTGTCGCAGGCTCGAAACTCACTTTGGTCGCAGTGAAGAACGAAAGCGACGATCCCGCCGGCGGCCCGCTTGGGCAGTTTGTATCCGGTCTGCTCGGCATCGTTTCGCCGCTGTTCTCGTTCTTCACAGGGCAAGCCCTGCCGACCGAAATCGCGTCGAAGATCACCAACCTGCAATCCGCGGCCGACCCTTTCAGCAAGTTGCTCGGCGCGCTGAAATCGGGAAGTACTCAAACGAGACCGGTGGATGTTTTGCGGACGGGGACTTACAGCTACGTCACCGACTACGCTGCCGTTAGTGTGACGATCCGATCAATCGAATCGATCGTGCTGGACAGAAATCCAAGCTTCCGCGACGATCTTCGCGCTCAGGTGAAGGCTGCGCCAGACAAGATTGACGCAACCAAGCTCAAGCAAAGCTGCCGTGCTGCCCGTCTTGGGATCTCGGACCTTGGTTTCCGCAACACTCTCGATATTGCCTATGGAATGATTGCGCTTGCCGGCAAGGCCGGCATCGACAACGACCAGACAGTGCAATGCCTTTCGCGCCCTTACGCGATGGCAATTACGAGCCGCAAAAATCAGGATAGTCTAATCTGGAAGGATTTTCAGGCTGAGCAGAAATTCAGCCAGGAGGACGTTGAGCGAAATCTTGCCGTCGATCCAAGCAGCACTCAACCAAAATTTAGCGTGATCGCTTCCAAGGTCGATGATCTCGTCATATCCCTCGCGCAATATGCACGCAACAATCCGCATCCTCGGCAAGCGGTCGACCATCTCACCAATCTTCTTGCCGAAGATATTGCAGTCGTCGACAAGACGTCGGATCTGGTAGTTGGCGGCAGCGGTTCTTACAAACGCTTTGATCTTATTAGCAAGCTCACTGACGAAAATACTCAGCCTCCTCCTGAGAGACGATACATCCGTTTCGGATGTTACGAAGAAGCGAAAGACACGACAGGGCTGTTCATCGACGGGGCGTCATCCATTTTTCTCGTCTTCAAGGCCAAGAATGATGACACCACCGTATCGTTCGAAAGCGTACTCGCAATGAAGCCAATGTTCGGCACAGATTCGAAAAACATCACTGGATTGATCGTTTCTTCGGACCGAGCATGGATCAACAAGGTGCTGACGAATTGGAATTACGTCTGCGGAGACTTCTCCATTAAGAGGCCCACATAGTCTGTCCAGGCTGAATAGGCGCGCCGCCCGCGATTAGCCGGCGGCGCCGACCTCGGATGCCGCTCTCCTCGAAGGTTTCTCTGATAGCGCCGATGCGGAAGCTGTGCGCGCTCTCGTCGAGCCCCTCGCCGGCTGCTCGATTGTGGAATCGGCGAGTTCACCGGCCGGAGCCTGGACGCTCGGCCGGCAACCGCGGTGCGCCGTCAGGACGAAATCGTGACCGCGGCCTGTTTCCGCGCCGGGATCGTGATGGCGGCAACGCCGGCTACGACGCAGGCAAGCCCGATCCACGCCGTCGAGGTCAGCCGCTCGCCGAGCAAGGCCATACCGAGGGCGACACCGATCGGCACGCGCAAATAGGCCTGCGCGGTGGTGCCGACCGAACCGAGTGTCTGGATCAGACGAAAATAGATCGCGAAAGCCAAGGCCGTGGAGAACACCGCCAGAGCGATGAGCGCCAGCACCGAGTTCGCCGACGGCGACAGTGTCCAAGGCCGATCCACGATCAGGCTTGCCGGGATCAGGACCGTGGCTCCGCAGATCAGCGAACCCGCCGCCGGCGCCATCGGATCGAGCCCCTTGAAACCGCGGCTAAAGATCGCCGCACAGACATAACAGATGGTGGCGGCAACGATCGCGATTTCAGCCAGAACGGCGCCGCCGGAAATGTGGAAGGCATCGGCGCCGACGATCAGGCAGACGCCGGCCATGCCGGCGACCACGCCGAACAATTTGCGCGGTGTTGCGGCCTCATGCCGCGTGACCAGCGCCGTGAACAGGAAGGTGAAGATCGGCGAGGCCGAATTGAGAATGGTCGTGAGCCCGGCCTCGACGAACCGCTCGCCCCAGGCCACGGAATGACGCTGTTGAGGCAGGCCTGGAGCAGGAAGCGGCGCCAGCTCGTGAGGTCGGTAGGCATCCGCACCCCGCGCAAACCCATGATGACGAGCAGCAACATGCCCGCGATCGCCGTCCGCGCCGCGATCAGCGTGATCGGCGGAATGGTGGCGACGCCGAGCTTGATGAACGTGTAGGACCCGCCCCACAGCGTTGCGAGCGCGAGAAGCAGCACAAGCTCGAAAGCCGGCTGGCGTGGATTGGCGTCCATTGGCAGAGTTCCGTCTTGTTTCAATCGGGACGGAAACCTACAGGCCCGGGAAGCCATAATATTTCGCTGTGCGTCGAAGTATGGATGGCGTCGTCACGCCCGGACGAGATCATGATCCGATTAGACGGAATCGGATCATGATCTCATCTCTTCGTTTGAGCATGATCTTTTCGGAAAACCGGTTTCCACTTTTCCGGATCATGCTCTGGTCCCGGGCATCCACGCCTTCATCATTGACGGCTATGCCCCGGCCATGACGGCGGTTCGGTGGTGCAAGCCCTCAGCCGGCGGCGCCGACCTCGAAGACCTCGCCGTCATAGCCGGCCTCGAGCGGAATGCGGAGCTGGCGGCCGGTGGCGGTCTTGGTCATGACGGGCATCACCGTGACGATGGATTTGCCGCGGCTGTCCTGCAGCGCCTCGCCGACGCTGGCCTGCTTGCCTAGCCTGATCAGGTTGCGGGTGGTCGGGAACGGTAGCTTGAAGCGGCCGCTTTCCCCGCCTTCCAAGGCCTCACGGGGGGAAACCCAGATCGAATCGGTGGATTCCCTGCCGTCATGGGTACCGAGCTGCTCTGGAGGCGCCGCGGCGAGGAAGAACCAGGTGTCGAACCGCTTCGGCATGCCTTCCGGCGTGATCCAGTGCGCGTAAGGGACGAGTTCGTCGAGCGCCAGCACCATGCCGGTCTCGGCCAGCACGTTCAGGAAGCTGGTTTTGCTTTCGCAGAGCCGGCTCCGATGCGCGAGCTCGATCTCGCGGGCGCGGGTGGCATCCACCAGTTCGCTCGATCCCTTCGGCCGCGCCAGCAGGATGCCGCTCTCCTCGAAGGTTTCTCTGATGGCGCCGATGCGGAAGCTGAGCGCGCTCTCGTCGAGCCCCTCGCCGGCGGAATAGAGCGCGTGGTTGGCGATGATCTCCTTGTCGCCCTTGTCGACGCTGCCGCCGGGAAACACCAGCGCGCCGGAGGAGAAGTCGATTTCGTAATGGCGGACCATCATGAAGATTTCGATTTCCCGCCGTGCCGCCGCGTCGCGGAGCAGCAGGATGGTGGAGGCAGGGCGCGGCGTAACGGTCTCGGCCATGGCTAGCCTGCGGCGCTGGACTGCGGCTGCAGATTGGCGCGGCGGTCGACGCGGGCCACGCGCGACAGGAGGTAATCGACCTCCGCCCTCGCCTGCGGCGTGATGACGGCGCCCGGCTTGCGCTGGGCGCTGGAGGCGATGATGCCGCGCTTCTGCAGCACATATTTGCGCACGGTGAGCCCGACGCCCGGCTGCTGCTCGTAGCGGATCAGCGGCAGATGTGCGTCGAACAGATCATGCGCGGCGTCGCGCTTGCCGGCCTTGGAGAGCTTGACCACGTCGATCAGGAGTTCGGGGAATGCGTAGCCCGTCATCGCGCCATCGGCGCCGCGCTCCATCTCGAAATCGAGGAACAGGCCGCCATTGCCGACAAGGATGGACAGCGGGCGCAGCGAGCCGTCCTTCTGGAAATTGCGCAGCGTGGTGATCTTCTCCAGACCCGGCCAATCCTCGTGCTTGAGCATCACGCAGGACGGGCAGTCCATCACGATCTTGCGGATCACCGCCGGCGTGAACACCACCGTGAGCGTCAGCGGGTAGTCCTGCAGCACCCATGGAATGTCGTCGCCGATCGCTTCCTGCGCCTGCTTGAAATAGGCGGTGATCTGGTCGTCGGTGCGCAGGTGCGGCGGCGGCGCGATCATGACGCCGGCGGCGCCGGCATCCATCGATGCCTTGGCCAGCGAGCGCATCGAGGCGAAGCCCGGCGCGGACACGCCGACGATCACCTGCAGATCCTTGGCGCGCTTGATGAAGCGAACAGCCACCTGCTCAGCCTCGGCTGCATCGAGCTTTGGCGCCTCGCCCAGGATGCCGAGCACGGTGACGCCGTCGCAGCCGACCTCGGTGTAGAAGTCGCTGAGCCGGTCGATCGAACGCTCGTCGATGCGGCCGTCGTCATGGAACGGCGTCGGCGCGATCGCAAAGGTGCCGGCGGCCTGGGCGGTGAGCTTCGTCATTCGTGCCTCTATCCTCTCTTGTCATTCCGGGGCGATGCGCAGCATCGAACCCGGAATCTCGAGGTTCCGGGTTCACGCTGCGCGTGCCCGGAACGACTGTCTACTTCAAAACCGCCGCGCGCCCATCTTGATCTGCTCTTCCGAGAAGAAGATGTCCTTGGCGTGGGTGACGATATCCTCGGCCTTCCAGCCCGTGAACGGCGGCTTCCAGCCTTCCATTTCCATCATCCGCATCTCCCTGACCCCGCGCGGGCCGGAGACGCCGAGCACCTTGCCGGTCTGGTCGCCCGACAAGTCGCTGACCATGTATAGCACGGCCGGCGCAATGCCGTCCGGGTCGAGCGCGGCGCCGGGGTTTTCTTTATAGCGGGGCAGGTCTGCGGTCATGCGGGTCAGCGCGCCCGGCGCCAGCGTCCAGATCCGGATGTTGTATTTGCGGCCCTCGATCGCGAGCACGTTGGAGAAGCCCCAGATGCCGCCCTTGGCCGCACCATAATTGCTTTGGCCGAAATTGCCGATCAGCCCCGAGGTCGAGGAGGTGTTGACGATGACGCCACCGCCGTTCTCGCGCATCCATCGGAACACCGGCAGCGTGCAGCAGAACGTGCCTTTCAGATGCACCTTGATCACCCTGTCCCAGTCGGCCTCGCTCGATTTGGCGAAGGTCTGGTCGCGCAGGATGCCGGCATTGTTGACGAGGATGTCGGCGCGGCCGAAATTCTTGATGGCATCGTTGAACACCGACTGGCCGCCCTCCAGCGTCGAGATGTCGGCGCCATTGGCGACCGCGCGGCCGCCCTTGGCCTTGATCGCATCCACCACCTGCTGCGCCATCGACTTGTCGGCGCCCGAGCCATCACGCGGGCCGCCGAGATCGTTGACCACCACCGCCGCGCCCTCGCGCGCGAACAGTTTTGCGTAGGCTTCACCGAGTCCACCGCCCGCGCCGGTGATCAGCGCCACCTTGCCGTCGAGTAATCCCATGGTTGTTTCTCCCGCTTCGTTATTCCTTTTCTCCGTCATGGCCGGGCTTGTCCCGGCCATCCACGACCTTTGTCGCCATTGGCAAGAAAGACGTGGATGCCCGGGACAAGCCCGGGCATGACGAGACAGCTCAAAGCGCCTCCACCGGAATCATCAGCCCAGCACCGTCTTGCCGCTGCGGATCACGGTGACGCCGCGCGATTTCACCTTGGCCTCGAACGAGATCACGTTGCCGTCCTTCCAGAGATCCATGGTCACGGTCTCGCCGGGAAACACGGGCGAGGAGAAGCGCGCGACGTGCTGCTTGAAGGCGGACGGATCGTAATCGGCATAGGTCTGCAGCACGCCGCGGCAGGTGATGCCGTAGGTGCACATGCCGTGCAGGATTGGCCGCGGGAAGCCTGCTTTTTTCGCGAACTCCGGATCGGAGTGCAGCGGGTTGCGGTCGCCGCAGAGGCGGTAGATCAGCGCCTGGTCCGGGCGCGTTGCGATGTCGACGGTCCGGTCGGGCGCGCGCTCCGGCACCTTGTGCGGCTCGGGCTGGCCCTCGGACGGTCCGCCAAAGCCGCCATCGCCGCGGGCGAAGCGCGAGGCGACCAGCGTGACCAGCTTCTCGCCCTTCTCATCCCTGAGGATGGTCTGGTGGCGGATCACCGCGCCCTTGTCCTTGCCCTTGTCGAAGACGTCGAGCACGCTGGAATCAGCAGTGATGTTTGCGGCGGTCGCCAGCGGCTTGTGGAAGGTGATGTCGCGCTCGCCGTCGACGACGAGGACGCGATTGAGATTCATCTCCCCGGGGCCGGCGCCCCAGGCCGCCACCGATGCGAAGGTCGGCACCACCTTCAGCGGACGCGGCGTCAGCGTCGCCTCATTGACGAAAGCGAGTTCGCGCTCGTCCATGGGATCGGCGCCGATGCCGATGCCATAGGCGTAGAGCATCACCTCGCGATCGCCGTAGCTGTACTTCTGGCCGAGGTTTTTCAGGGCCATCAGTTGCTCGTAATTGATCGGCATTTTTCTCGTTCCTCCCCGGATATCCGCTTCGCCGGCGCCCGTTACAGCGCCCTCTCCCCTTGCGGGAGAGGGCAGTTCCGCTGCCGGCAACAAACTCGTTCGGGTGAGGGGTTGCTCCCGCGAGCACCGAACCTGCGGAGAGAACCCCTCATCCGACGCGCATTGCATGCGCGCCACCTTCTCCCACAAGGGGAGAAGGTATTTTTTAGGCCACCGTGAAGAACGGCAATGGCGCGCCGTCGGTTGGCTTCCACACCACCTTCACCTTCTGGCCGATCCTGATCTTGTCCAGGTCGCAGTCGACGATATTGGTCTGCAGCGACGGGCCTTCCTTCAGCGTGACATAGGCGATCGCATATGGACCGGTCGGCGACTTTCGCATCAGACTGTAGGTATAGACCGTCGCCTCGCCCGAACTCTCTTCCCACACCGTCTTGTCGGAGAAGCAGAACGGGCAGATCGAACGCGGGAAGTAATGCGGCTCGCCGCAGGCGGTGCAGCGTTTGATCAGGAACTTGCCTTGCTTGGCCGCTTCCCAGAACGGCGCGCTTTCCGGGTTCGTCACCGGCGCATTGTATTTCTTCGCTTCAGTCATCACACGCGCTCCAGAATGCAGGTCGAGGCGGCGTGGCGAACGCCGAGCAGGCCGCCGGTGCCATGCGCAATCGCAAGATCGCAATTGGGCACCTGCACCTTCGGATGCGCTTCGCCGCGCAATTGCCTGACAGCTTCGAGGATCTTGGTCATGCCGCCGCGGTTGACGGGATGGTTGCTGCAGAGCCCGCCGCCGTCGGTATTGAACGGCAATTTGCCGACACCGGAAATCAAATTGCCGTCGGCGACGAACTTGCCGCCCTCGCCTTTCTTGCAGAAGCCGAGATCCTCGAGCTGCATCAGCACGGTGATGGTGAAGCTGTCGTAGATCGAAGCGTATTTGATATCCTTCGGCGTCACGCCCGCTTCCTCGAAAGCGCGCGGGCCGGACCACACGCCGGCGGAATAAGTGAGATCGAGATCCTTGCCGCCGCGCGGGCCCTTCATCGCTTCGCCATGGCCGATCAGGCGCACCAGCGGCTTCTTCAGGCTCTTGGCGATCTCGGGCGTGGTGACGATCATCGCGCCACCGCCATCGGTGACGACGCAGCAATCCATGCGATGCAGCGGATCGGAGATCATCGGCGAGTTCAGCACGTCCTCGACGGTAACGACTTCCTTCAGCATCGCGTGGGGGTTGTATTGCGCGTGATGGGACGCGGCGACCTTGATCCAGGCGAGTTGCTCGCTGGTGGTGCCGTAATCGTGCATGTGGCGCATGGCACACATACCGTAGGCGTTATGCGTGGTAGCCCCGTAGGCGGACTCGAAATCGGCCTCGGCGCCGGCGGCGCGCGGCGGCATCACCCCGGTGCGCGGCTTGCCGGCGAGCGTCACCAGCGCGATCGAACATTTGCCGGCGGCGATCGCCTGCGCGGCATGGCCGAGATGGATCAGATAGGAACAGCCGCCGGTCTCGGTGGAATCGACGTGACGTACCTTGAGGCCGAGATAATCGACCATCGGCCAGAGCCCGCCGGGCGCGTCGCCGGCGAGGAAATAGCCGTCGATATCGTCCTTGGTCAGCCCCGCATCCTCGATCGCGCCCTTGGCGACCTCGGCATGGAGCTGCGCGGTGGATTTGTCGGGAGCATGCCGGGTGGGATGCTCATAGATGCCGGCAATGTAAGCCTTGCCTTTGATGGTCAACTCGTTCTCCGCTGGCGTTTCTAGTGCGAGCGTTTTTCTGGACCGTCAGGCAGGCCTTGGCAAGCGCGGAAATATTCCGTGCGGCGAGAGAGCAAACATCGAGGGAGACGCGGCACAGAATCGTAGGGTGGGCAAAGCGGAGCGTGCCCACCATCCACGTTCGGTGCAAGAAAGGTGGGCACGCTCCGCTTTGCCCACCCTACGGCAGTGCCCTACTCGGCTGCCATCTGGCGCGGGGCCGGCGGCGGGTTGGCCAGGTCGGCGGCGAGTTGGGCGTAGCGGGCTTTTGCGTCCTGCACCGCCTTTTCCTTCACCGGGCCGTAGCCGCGGATGCGGTCGGGCAGCGACAGCAATTCGACTGCGGTCTCGACCGTGGCCGGCGACAGGAGACCGAGCACCGTCGTGACGTCCTTCTCGTAGCCTGCGATCAAGTCGCGCTCGAGCTTGCGGTCGGCGCTGTAGCCGAAGATATCAAGCGGTGTGCCGCGCAGGAAACGCAGCCTGGCCAGCACGCGGAAGGCATTCAGCATCCACGGACCGAAGGCGCGCTTCTTCGGGCGGCCCTGGGCGTCGACGCCGCGCGCCAAGATCGGCGGCGCGAGGTTGAAGTTGAACTTGAAATCGCCTTCGAACTGCTCGCGAAGCTGGTGCTCGAACCGGCCGTCGGTGTAGAGCCGCGCCACCTCATACTCGTCCTTGTAGGCGAGCAATTTGGCGTAGTTGATCGCAACCGCCCGCGGCAGTGCTTCGCCATAGCCGCCCTTGGTGGCGGCATCGCGCACCTGGTCGACCAGTTTGCGATAGCGTTTTGCCAATCTGCCATTCTGGTAGGCGGTGAGATGGGCGCTGCGGTGGGCGATGATCTCGTCCAGCGTCATGGCATCCAGCGTCTTCGGCACCACCGGCTCGTCCTGGTCCTTCATCATCTCGGCCAGCCGCGCCGGATCGGCGGCGGCAAGACGGCCGAGCTGGAAGGCGTCCTTGTTCATCTTGATCGAGACGCCGTTGACCTCGATCGCCTGCTCGATCGAAGCTGCCGACAGCGGCAGCAGGCCCTTCTGATAGGCGTAGCCCATCATCATGATGTTGGTGGCGATGCTGTCGCCAAGCAGGGCTTCAGCCGGCCTGGTGAAATCGAAGAAAGCGGAGTGCTGGCGCAGGGCGTTCTCCAGCACCGAGTTCACCTTGGGAACCTGGAAGTTGAAGTCGCGGTTGAGAATGAAATCCGCGGTCGGGATCACATGGCTGTTGATGATGCCGGCCGTGCGGCTGGGTTCGCAGAGCGTGATCGTCTCCTTCGACGCGGCGACCACCTCGTCGGCGGCCAGCACGAGATCGGCGGTGCCGGTGACGATGCGCGAACAGGTGACGTCGGCCGGATGATCGGACAAGCGGACGTGGCTCAGCACCGCCCCGCCCTTTTGCGCGAGGCCCGACATGTCCAGGATCATGCTGGCCTTGCCTTCGATATGCGCGGCCATGCCGAGCAGTGCGCCAATCGTCAGCACGCCGGTGCCGCCGACGCCGCCGACCGCGATATTATACGGACGCTCCAGCGATGGCCGGGTGGCCGGCTCTGGCAGGTCACCGATGGCGCCGAGATCCGGCGGCGCGCGGCGGCGCAGCTTGCCGCCATCGACGGTGACGAAGGACGGGCAAAAACCCTTCACGCACGAATAGTCCTTGTTGCAGGTCGACTGGTTGATGGTGCGCTTGCGGCCGAATTCGGTCTCCAGCGGCTCGACCGAGATGCAGTTCGACTGCACCGAGCAGTCGCCGCAGCCCTCGCAGACGGCGGGATTGATCAGAACGCGGCGCTGCGGGTCCTCCATCAGGCCGCGCTTGCGGCGGCGGCGTTTTTCAGCGGCGCAGGTCTGCACGAACACGATCGCGGAGGTGCCCTTGAACTCGCGGCACGCCTTCATGACGTTCTCGAGCTCGTCGCGATGAGCGAGCTTCACACCCGGCGCGATGGTGCTGGCCGGATAGGCGTCGGGATTTTCGGAGACGAGGTAGATCTCGCGGATGCCTTCGGCGTGGAGCTGGAAGGTGATCTGCTGCGGCGACAGGTCGCCGTCGTGGCGCTGGCCGCCGGTCATCGCGACCGCGTCGTTGTAGAGGATCTTGTAGGTGATGTTGGCCTTGGAAGCGATCGCCTGCCGGATCGCCAGAATGCCGGAATGGAAATAGGTGCCATCGCCGAGATTGGCGAAGATGTGGTTCTCGTTGGTGAACGGCGCGATGCCGACCCACGGCACGCCCTCCCCGCCCATATGGGTGAAGGTCTCGGTGTTGCGGTTCATCCACAGCGCCATGAAGTGACAGCCGATGCCGGCCATGGCACGGCTGCCTTCCGGCACCTTTGTTGACGTGTTGTGCGGGCAGCCCGAGCAGAAATACGGGACGCGGGCGATCGGGGATGTGGCCTGCATTTGCGTCGCCTGGCGGCCGTTGAACCAGTCGGCCTTGGCACGCAGCATCTCGGCGATCTCTGGGTTGAGATTGAGCCGAAGCAGGCGCTCGGTCAGCGAGCTTGCGAGCGAGGCGACGCTGAGCTCGGCGGCGAAGGTCAGGAAGCGTTTCTCGTGCTCGTCCATCTTGCCGACGATGCGCGGGCGGACGTCGTCGCGCCAGTTGAAGAGCTCCTGCTTGACCTGGTTCTCGACGATCTCGCGCCGTTCCTCGACGATGAAGATCTCCTCCAGGCCAACGGCAAAGTTACGCACGCCTTCCGGCTCGAGCGGCCAGGGCATGCCGATCTTGTAGAGGCGGATGCCGATCTTGGCGGCGATCTCCGGCGTAATGCCGAGCTCGCGCAGCGCCTGACGGATGTCCTCATAGCTCTTGCCGGACGCCATGATGCCGTAGCGCGCGTTCGGCGAATCCATGGTGATGCGGTTGACCTTGTTGGCACGGGCAAAAGCGATCGCCGCATAGCCCTTGTAGTCTTGCAGGCGCCGATCCTGGTCGAAGCGATCGTCCGGCCAGCGGATGTTCAGCCCGCCCGGCGGCAGCTCGAAATCGGTCGGGATCACGAACGGCGTCATCTCGTCGCTGAGGTCGATCTCGGCCGTGGTCTCGACGGTCTCGGTGATCACCTTCATGCCGACCCAGCAGCCGGAGTAGCGCGACATCGCGATGCCCAAGAGGCCCATCTCGATCATCTCGTGGATGCTGGACGGATAGAGGTAGGGCATCAGCGCCGAGATGAAGGCGTGGTCCGACTGGTGCGGGACGGTGGAGGATTTGGCGCCGTGGTCGTCGCCGGCAAGGCAGAGCACGCCGCCATGCTTGGCGGAGCCTGCCGCATTGCCGTGACGGAACACGTCGCCGCAGCGGTCGACGCCGGGGCCCTTGCCGTACCAGATGCCGACCACACCATCGTAGTTGGCGCCGGGCGAGAGGTGGAGCTGCTGCGAGCCCCAGACCGCGGTGGCAGCGAGGTCCTCGTTCACGCCGGGCTGGAACTTGATGTTGTACTGCTCGAGGTGATGCTTTGCCGCGAAGAGCTGCTGGTCGTAACCGCCAAGCGGCGAGCCGCGATAGCCTGAAATAAAGCCAGCGGTCTTGAGGCCGGCCGCGCGGTCGCGGCGGATCTGCGCCATCGGCAGGCGGACCAGGGCCTGGATGCCGGTCAGGAAGATATGGCCGGTGCCCTGGGTATACTTCTGGTCGAGACTGATCGGACCTTGGTTGATTCCCATCTAAGCCCTCGTATTCCTGGTCGCGACGACTGATTTTAGCTAGTCATCCAAACGCTTTAGAACCAGTCTATGTCGGTTTTCGAAGGCAACGCAGCACAATTCTGTGCTCTGGCACCTCGCCCTTGAAGTTCGCAATTTCGTGCCTCGAATGATCGGGTTTGTTTTCGCTTCGTGCGTCGGAGGGGTATTGCGCGAAACGCCGTGAGGTGCCGCGAGGGCCGGCAATAGATGGCCGGACGCAGGCATGGCGTCAGGCGGGAGGCGCGATTCTCGCTCGCGCGTTTTTGTGCAGTGCATTCTCCGACGGCGAAGGCGCGTAGCAGGCAGGATCCCCGGGAACGCCAGGGAGCGTTGGCGAGTTGTAACCTAGGCTAACGGAGGAAACCCAATGGCAAACCAACCGAATGACCCTAATCGCGGCAATATGACCGAGGAAGAGATCCGCCATCAGGCGCGTCTCAACGAACTGGACAATGAGTTGCAGCCGGATCCGGAGCTTGCCGAGGGCCCAGCCAGTGGTGCGAAGATCGCGATGTTCGCGATTGCGATCGCGGTGGTGCTTGGCGCAGTGTTCTATGGCCTGAACAACACGTCCGTTAACAATGCCGGCACGACGCCGCCGTCGCAGAGCGCGCAGAACCAGCCGGCCAACCCTGCATCTCCATCGACCATGCCGAAGGCCAACACCGACCCCGGCACGACCACGGGCGCGGCGACCAACCGCCCGACCCCGCCGCAGTCCAATCCGACCGGCCAGGACGTCGACCATTCGGCCAAACCTGATAGCAACAAGTAAGAGGACCGACACTTTCGCAAACACGGCGGGCATCGATCTGTCCGCCGTGTTTGCTGTTTGAACCGCTACTTGAACATCTTGTTGAGCTCGCCGCCAGGATAGCCGTGGGCGAGCTCGGTGAAGGTCCCCTGCTCCGCCATCTCGCGTGCGGCTTTCATGAAGCCGGCCCAGGCGGCGCGCGCCAGCGAGCCCCCGACGCTGATGCGGCGCACGCCGAGGTCAGTGGCTTCCTGCAGCGACAGGTCGGAAGCGTTCAGGAGATTGACGGGCTTGGGATGCACGGCCTTCACGACCGCCGCGATCTCTTCCTTCGTCTTGATGCCGGGCGCATAGAGGCAATCGGCGCCGGCGGCGGAATAGGCTTGCAGCCGCTCAATGACGAGGTTGAGATCGTTCCGTCCCCACAGGAAGGCTTCGCAGCGGCCGGTGAGCAGGACGCCGCTATCCTCGGCGTCGATCGCCTTGCGTGCGGCTTTGATGCGCTCGACCGCCAGGCTGGAATCGTACAGCGGCTTTGCCGCATCTCCAGTCGAGTCCTCGATCGAGAGCCCCGCGACACCCGTCCTGACGCCGCGGGCGACGTTGGTGGCGACCTTGTCCGGCTCGACGGCAAAGCCGCCTTCGAAATCGGCGTTGACGGGCAGATCGACGGCGGCGCAGAGCGCCGTCAGATGGTTGACGACATCATCGACCGTGACGCGGTTGTCGGCCTTGCCGATAGTCCAGGCAAAGCCGGCGCTGGTGGAGGCGAGCGCCTTGAAACCAAGTTGCTGCAGCGCGCGGGCGCTGCCGACGTCAAAGGGATTGGGCAGGATGAAGCAGCCGCTCTCATGCAGCTTCCTGAACGCAGCGCGCTTCTCAGCAGTCGTGACCGGCATGTTTCTCTCCTTTTCGATGTTTTGTGACACCAGACGTATCAGGCGCTAGTGCGGCTCATGAACGGCACGGCTGTCCTTGGGCGCCTGCGCGCGATCGTTCATGCCGTAATCGCGGACCACGCTGGCGATCCTGATACGGTAGTCCTCAAAGATGACCGCGCGACCCTTCGCCTGCGACCTGCGATGTTCCACCACATTGCGCCAGGCCTCGACGGCGGCTTCATTGCGGAAGAACGATATCGACAGGAACTTCCCTTTCTCGGTCAGGCTTTCGAAGCGCTCCACGGAAATGAAGCCGTCAATGGTCTCCAGGATCGGCCGCAACTCGGCGGCAAGATCGAAATATTGCTGCCGAAGTTCCGGCTTCGGCCAGACCTCGAAGATCACGGCGATCATCGGCACCTCCCTTGTTGCCCAAAGCGATAGCCTACTACGTAACCGAGCGCAAAAAAGTCCGCTCTTCGGCCAGGATGAATTTCTGTTCCTCGGCGAAATTGAAGTTGGCCATGCCCTCGGCGTCGGCGCGCAGCCGCGCGCGATAGGCCTCGTAGGCGGCAAGGCTTTCGAACGAGATCAGCGCAAAGGCGATGTTGTTGGTGCCCTCATGCGGCATGAAGTAGCCGATCAGATCGCCCCCGCATCTCGGAATGATGGTGAGCCAGCGCCTGGAATATTCCTCGAACTGCGCGCGCTTGAACGGATCGAGCTGGTAGCGGATGAACACGGTGATGGTCATGGGTTGCTCCAAGTTCTCCACCGTCATTGCGAGCGGAGCGAAGCAATCCATCTCTCAGCTTGCGGAGACGTGGATTGCTTCGTCGCTTGCGCTCCTCGCAATGACGGCGCAGTTTGGAGAATATCGCCTTGTCCGACACTAATGCTTCGGCTATGATCGAACTATGAAAGCAGGTCCTGACATCGCCATGGTCGCGTCGCTGGTCGGCGACCCCGCGCGCGCCAACATGCTCACCGCGCTTTTGAGCGGCCGGGCGCTTACCGCAAGCGAGCTTGCGCAGGAAGCGGGCATTACGCCGCAGACCGCGAGCTCGCATCTCTCCAAGCTCGAAACTGGCGGGCTGATCGAGCCGGAAAAGCAAGGCCGCCATCGCTACTACCGCCTCACCGGCACCGACGTCGCAGGCGTGCTGGAGGGGCTTGCCGGGCTTGCCGCGCGCGCCGGCCACATGCGCGTACGCACCGGGCCGAAGGACCCTGCGCTGCGGCGCGCGCGGATCTGCTACGACCATCTCGCCGGCGACCTCGGCGTTCAGATGCTCGACAGCATGAAGAAGCAGCGATTGATCCGGCAGAGCAAGGATGCGATGGAGCTGACCGGCGAAGGCAAGCGCTTCATAGCGAAGGCGCTGCAGATCGACGCCGACGCGCTCATCCATCCCCGCCGCCCCGTGTGCAAGGCCTGCCTCGACTGGAGCGAGCGGCGGCATCATCTGGCGGGCACGCTGGGCGCTGCGCTCATGGAGCGCTTCACCGAGCTGAAATGGGCGGCGCGCGATTCGACACCGGGCAGCCGCGTGGTCAACTTTTCACGAAACGGCGAAAAGCGATTTGCAGCGCTATTCGGGACCGGCGAATAGCGGCGCGCGAGCGCAACGAAGAACTGGCGCCGTCATTGCTCCGTCATTTGCACCCGCAAATGACTGGCGAGTCCCAACGCTGGCGGCGAGTTTCTTCGCTCCGCGGTAAGAAGCAACCGCTCCGTTCACATCGCGTTCAGTCCTGAAAACTATGCTTCGCGACAAGTGATGCGGCGTCTGCGACACTCCAGCGTGGCGAATCACTGTGTCGCATTCGCGTGCGGCGAGAACTCAATGGGAGAACAAGAATGAAGTATCTTCTGGCGGCGGCTGTCGTTGCGGCTGGCATGGTCGCGAGCTTCAGCTCCGCTAACGCAGCGGGTGGTTGCGGCCCCGGCTTCCACCGCGGCCCGTATGGCGGTTGCCGGCCCAACGGCCGCGTTGTCGTCGTGCGGCCGGCGCCGCGGGTCGTGGTGGCGCCTCGCGTCTGCCCCCGCGGCTTCATTTGGCGCCATGGCCGCTGCCGGCCTTTCTAAACTTTCGTTAAAACGTAATCGAACAAAGCTCGGCCAATCAGATTGGCCGAGCAGAGCGGGCTAAACTTTAGCGGCCCAAACAATAATGGGCAGGGACTGCGGCTCGCGGTCCCTGTCCCTTTTTTTTCGATCAGTGGTGGCGGAGATTCGGAAACCAAAGGCTTTCGGATTGATAGGCTTGGAGCTCCGACTCCCCGACCACGCAAGCTTTATGGCAGCCTGCTAGACCGGCCTCACCAGCGACGCCAGTGCCGACGGTGCCAGTGGCGGTGGCGGTGGCGGTGGCGCCAGCCCCGGTGAGGATGCCCGTGGCGACGATGTCCATGACCGCGATGCCCATGACCGCCATGCCACTGCACCTGTTCGGGCTTGAGGTTGTCAACTTCATCGCCGGTGGAGACCGCAGGATGGGCATCCGGGCTGGAAGGCCGCCGCGCGTCTTCGCTTAATGGCACCATCGGCGCGGCTTGCGCGGTTGCAGCAAAGGTTGCCACACCTGCGGCAGCGCCCAATGCAATCTTCAAAAAGTGGCGGCGTTCCATGAACATTGTCCTTTTCTTACTCAGCATGTGATGCCAGAACAGTGTTGCCGCCGCGAGATGAATGCCCGCTGAACTTTGCGCGTGGGCTCGGCGCGACAAAAAGCGCCGCGGCAATCGCGCGCGCCTCTGCATCCGTGGACCGTCACGATCTTTTTTTGCCGACACGATGCGACCAAAATGGATGCTCTGCGTTAACGGGGTCAGCTCCAACTCCGCAGGAGAACACCATGGCGAAGGCACGACCAACCCCGGACGGGTTTCATACCGTGACGCCCTATCTCATCGTGGAAGGCGCCGAGAAGATCATCAGCTTCCTGGAGCAGGCGCTGGGCGCCCGGAAGCACCACGAGCCGACCCTGCGGCCCGACGGCACGATCATGCACGCGACACTCAGGATCGGCGATTCCATGGTGATGATCGCCGATGCCTCCGCGCACGCCAAGGCGATGCCCGCCATGCTCTATCTCTACGTGCCCGACGTCGACACCGCCTACCGAAACGCCATCAAGGCAGGCGCGACCTCGATCATGGAACCGGCGGATCAGTTCTACGGCGACCGCACCGGCGGCGTGAAGGATGTCGCGGGCAACGCCTGGTTCTTCGGCACGCATATCGAGGACGTCGCGCCTGACGAACTCAAGAAGCGCGCGGCGGAGATATTCAAGAACCAGGGCAAGGCGGCGTAGAGCGTTTCGAGCGAAGTGGATACCGGTTCGCGTGAAGAAAACGCGTCAAATCAAGAATCTAGAGCTTCGGTTCTGATTCAATCAGAACCGAAGCTCTAGGCGCGCGGCGCTGAGGTTACGCCACAACCTCTTCCGCCAACACCAGCACCTCGCGCGTGCGCGTGACATCAGGCCAATCGCGGTTGAAGTCGGCGATCAGCCGCTTCATCTCCTCGCCATTGACCGCGCGATCGAGCGAGGTCTGGTCGGCAAACTGATACGTCGCCAGATGCTGCGACGGATCCGTCGCGCTCCAGTGCCGCCACGCCTTCTGCGCCCGGAACGATTTCAGCGCATCCGGCAAATGCTCGCGCGAATACCATGCGTCAAACGCGGCGCGTTTCGCAGGGTCGGTAACGGTCGAACGGACGATGAAAAGCGCAGTAGGCATGTCGCTTCCTCCGTACATTTGTAGGGCGGATTAGCGAAGCGTAATCCGCCGCAACATAACCGCAAGGAGGGATGGCGGGTTACGCTTCGCTAACCCGCCCTACGGCATCCCTACAACGGCAAATTGTCGTGCTTCTTTGCGGGGATCTCGACCTTCTTGTCCTTGAGCATCGCGAGTGCCCGCGCGATCCGGCGCCGCGTCGAATGTGGCATGATGACGTCGTCGATATAGCCGCGCTCGGCGGCGATGAAGGGGGAGAGGAAGCGGTCTTCGTATTCCTTGGTGCGGGCGGTGATCTTGTCTGGGTCGCCGATGTCGGAGCGGAAGATGATCTCGACCGCGCCCTTGGCGCCCATCACCGCGATCTGCGCGGTCGGCCAGGCATAGTTCATGTCAGCGCCGATCTCCTTCGAGGCCATGACGTCGAAGGCACCGCCATAGGCCTTGCGGGTGATGATGGTGACGAGCGGCACCGTGCATTGCGAATAGGCGAACAACAGTTTTGCGCCGTGCTTGATCAGGCCGCCATATTCCTGCGCGGTGCCGGGCAGGAAGCCGGGCACGTCGACGAAGGTGACGATCGGGATGTTGAAGGCATCGCAAAAACGAACAAAGCGCGCGGCCTTGCGCGACGCATCGCTGTCGAGCACGCCGGCGAGCACCATCGGCTGGTTGGCGACAAAGCCCACTGTGCGGCCCGCGATGCGGCCGAATCCGGTGACGATGTTCTTGGCGAACGTCTCGGAGATCTCGAAGAAGTCGCCCTCGTCAACGACCTTCAGGATCAATTCCTTCATGTCATAGGGCTTGTTCGGATTATCGGGGATCAGCGTGTCCAGGGACATGTCGACCCGGCCGATATCGTCGAAGCTCGGCCATTCCGGCACGCCGTCGGTGTTGTTCGAGGGCAGGAAGTCGATCAGCCGACGCATCTGCAACAGCGCGTCGACGTCGTTCTCGAAGGCGCCGTCGGCGATCGAGGAGCGCGTCGCGTGCACCGAGGCGCCGCCGAGCTCCTCGGCGGTCACCACTTCGTTGGTCACGGTCTTCACCACATCAGGACCCGTCACGAACATGTAGCTCGTGTTCTTCACCATGAAGATGAAGTCGGTCATGGCAGGCGAATAGACGTCACCGCCGGCGCAGGGGCCCATGATGACGGAAATCTGCGGGATCACGCCGGAGGCGATGACGTTGCGGCGGAACACGTAGGAATAGCCCGCCAGCGCCGCGACGCCCTCCTGGATCCGCGCGCCGCCGGCGTCATAGAGGCCGATGATCGGCGCCCTCGCCTTCATCGCCATATCCTGCAGCTTGGTGATCTTCAGCGCATGCGTTTCCGACAGCGAGCCGCCGAACACGGTAAAATCCTTGGCGAAGACGAAGGTCTTGCGGCCGTTAACGGTGCCCCATCCGGTGACGACGCCGTCGCCGGGAACCTTGGACTTCTCCATGCCGAATTCGGTCGAGCGGTGCTCGACGAACATGTCGAATTCCTCGAACGAGCCCTTGTCCAGGAGCAGCTCGATGCGCTCCCGCGCCGTCAGCTTGCCGCGGGCATGCTGCGCCTCGATGCGCTTGATGCCGCCGCCCAGCTTGGCACCGGCGCGCCGCTCTTCGAGGGTGTCGAGGATATCTTTCATTTGCTTCCGCCCGCATTAGCTAGTGATTGGCTGCTGGAACCCGCGCGGGGTTCTAACACGGCATTTTCTGAACCGGAAACCACCTTCTTGCCCCGAATCCCGGGCACGGGCGGTACTTGGATCAGCGCAAATTTGGGGAGGAAACCATGGATAACACCACAGCCGAGGCCGGCTCGGTCACCGGCGGCGTGCGCCTATTGCTCAGGCTGGAGGGGCTGACGCTGTTTGTGGGCATGACGGTGCTGTACGCGATGTGGGGCGGCTCGTGGTGGGTCTATGCGATCCTGTTCCTGGCGCCCGATTTGAGCTTTGCCGGCTATGTCATTGGCCCCAAGGAGGGCGCGGTCATCTACAATGCCGCCCACAGCTACATGGCGCCCGTGGCCCTGATGACCGCGGGCTTTGCGACCGCCGAGCCGCTGGTGCTCTCGATCGCAATGATCTGGCTCGCCCATATCGGCATCGACCGCGCGCTCGGCTACGGACTGAAATATCAGGCAGGATTCGGCTTCACCCATATGGGACGGATCGGAAAGGCGAAGTCGCCTCAGGCTTGATAATCGACGGCCGGGACAATCCCGGCCGTTCACCCTCTTCGTTCGCCGCGGCTCCGTCACTCCCCTGCGTTGAACGGCTCCTCCTTGCCGGGCGGCACGGTCTCCTCCGCCATGGCAAGCATCATCGCGACCATGACATAGTTGCCGGCGACCGCGGTCAAATCCACGATCTGCTGATCGTTGAACACCTTCTTCGCCCGCGCATAGGTCTCGTCCGATACCTTCTTGGTGGTGGTCAGCTCAGTGACGAAATCATAGACCGCGGCCTCATCCTCGGCCATGTTTGACGGCCGCTTGTTGGCTTTCAGCTCGGCAATGATATCGCCCGACAGGCCGGCCTTGGCCGCGAGCGGTGCATGCGCGAACCATTCGACCTGCGAGCGCCATTGCCGACCAATGATCAGGATCGCAAACTCATTGAGCTTGGTCGGGACCGAGGTCTGCCAGCGCAAATAATAGAACAGGTCGAACAGCCGCTGGCCGAGCACGGGACTGCGGATCATCGGGTTGTAGGGGCCGCCGATGCCGACGCTCGAGACCTTCATGATCTGCTCGCCCAGCGGTCGCTGCTTTTCGTCGAGCTGGTCCATGGTGAGCTGCGGGAAGCGCGGCTCCTTGCTGGTCGCCGGCGCGGCAAACATCGTGGCCGCGAACCAGCCCCCGGCGGCGGCAAGTGTGAGCGACGAGAGCCAGATTGAAGCCGAATGCATGGTTTCCTCCGCATGATTTTTCATTGTGCGGAGATGTTAGTCCGGCATTGATTTGCGCACCAGCCAGTGCGGGCGCGCATCGGCCCATCAATACGCCACGATGTCGGCGAGGCATTGCTGCGTCACGGTCATGCGGGCGGCGATGTGGCTCTCGTTCTTACAGTCCATGTTCATCGCGAACACGGTGACGGAGGACCCCTTCTCGACCCAGCCGACCAGCCAGCCGAGCGAGGGCTTGCCGATTTCGGCGCCGACGAGGCCGCTCTTGGCGCGGATGGTGGCGTCGCCGACCTTGGTCACGGGGAGGATGTCGCGCGTCAGCTCCTGGGCGCGCTTGGAGACCGGCAACGTGCCGCGCCGCAGGCGGTCCACGAAATCGATTTGCTGGACCGGATCGATGCGCAGGTTTCCCGTCAGCCAGAACTGGTCGATGCCGCCGCCGATGTCTTGGTTGCCGTATTCGAGCAGATCGAGATATTTCTTCATCCGCTCTTCGCCGATGCGCCGCGCGATCTCCTGATAGACCGGCACGGCGGAAACGGCGATCGCCGAGCGCAGCGTATGGTCCTTGTTCCAGGCCTCGATGCTGCGCGTCACGCCGTCCCACTTGAACACGTCCTTGTCAGGGTCTTCGACCACGCCGGTATCCAGCGCGATGACCGAATTCGGGATCTTGAAGGTCGAGGCCGGCAATTTGCCCTCGCTCGACCTCCGCTTGTCGCTGGCGATGATCAGGTAATCGTCGACCTTGTAGGCGACGAAGGTCCCCTCGGTGCCGAGCTCGAAGAAGCGCCGCGCCAGGCTGTCGCGAAACTCGTTGCGCTGGTAGGACACGTTGGCGAGGCTGCGGGTCGGCAGAACGGACGCGGCGGTGAGGAGACCGAGCGCTTGGCGGCGATTGATCACGGCTGAACCTGGATGGGTTGAGGAGCAGACCATGATGGATGCCATCGTGATGAAACGATGGCAAGAACCTTACCGGGCGCGGCCCGACAGGCGGAGCACGAACACCAGAACTTCCGCAACGGCCTTGTAGAGCTCGACCGGGATCTCGTCGCCGAGCTCGACATTGGAAAGCGCGCCCGCCAGAACCTCGTTCTCCTCGATCGGGATGTCGTGGGCTCTTGCGAGCTCGATGATCTTGGCGCCGATCGCGCCCCTGCCCTTGGCAACCACCGTCGGCGCGCCGCTGTGGTCGTAATGCAGGGCGACCGCGAGCTGGCTCTTGGTCTCGACGCTCATAGCGCGCGGTCCAGGAAATGGCCGGCGCGAGCCGGTGCTGCCTGCGGCGGCGCGCCGTCCTGGATCACGATGTCGCCGGGCAGAAGCTCGGCCCGGCTCAGCGCCTGGCTCAACTGCGGCACGCTGGCGCGAAGCTGCGCGGCGGTCGCCGGGCGTTCCGCCCACATTCGCACCGAAGTCTGGTCGCCGATGAGGGAGATCAGCGCATGGATCGGGCCTGCCGGTTCGACATCGAGCGAGAAACGCGCCCGCCAGATGCGCTTGGCAGCCTCGGCCTCAACACCGCCGCCGCCGTCACGGGAAATCTCGAACTGCGCCATCGCCGTGCCTTGCGGCGTTGCGAACGGGATTTCGAAATGCCAGCGCGGCGACGAGGTGTCGATCTGCTGATGCGCGGGATCGATGCGGTCCGGCAGGGACGCCACCTGCAACAGCGTCTGCCGCGCCAACGCGGCATCGGTGTCGCCAAGCAGATGATGAGCCGCGGCGGCGAGCGGCATATCCGGCGCGACCGATGGCGAGGCGACGGGCTGGGCGGTGGGAAGCGCGCCTCGGAACGGCGGTGGCGGCGTATTGGTGTGGACGGTGACATCGGCGGCGATGTCAGTGGGACGCGCGGAATTGCCGAGTTCCTGCAGCAGATTCAGCGTCGCACCGGCGGAGGGGCCGGCATTTGACGTGCCCCGGCCGATGGTGCCCGGCGTCACGAGATCGTCGGCGACCGGAACGCGCGCCTGCGGCAGCAGGATTTCCTCGACCTCGAGATCGGATGGCGCGAGATTTTGGGTGAGCGCGGGATGTGCCGCGACCTGTCCCGCGGCGGTGGAGGCCGGCGGCGCGGCATTCGCCGTGCCGAGCGACGATAGCAGGGTCTGCTGCAGCACGATCAGCGCGGCCTTCAGATCGGGAACGCCCGCGGCCGGCGATGCGGTGCCGGCGGCCAGCGCCGCCTCGAGGAACAGGCCGGAGCGCTCGAACGCATTCTTGATATTGCCGCCGTCAAGGCTCGAGTCGAGCCGGGTCTGCTGCGCCAACACTTGCGCAATCGCCTGCTGCAGCCTTGGCGGCAGGTTACCCGCGTCAGCCAATGCGCCGAGATTGGCAAACAACGGCGCCAGGCTCTGCTGCACCGTCGCCGCATTTTGCGCGGCGTTGGCGACAGCCGCGCGCTCCACCGGCGTAAGGACGTTCTTGGGCTGGGCCGTCGTCGAGGGATTGGCGGTGGCGAGCTGCGCGTCGGGCGATAGCGTCACCGCGTCGTCAGCGGCGGCATCGCCCTGCCCGAGCATCGCAAGACGGATCCCGTCCTTGGTCTGGGATACCGCGAGCTGCAGCGCCTGCCCCTCCTTCAAGGGAACTTCCGAGAGCACGTCGATCGACAGGCTCGAGATCGCGATCCGGACCAGGTCGGCGGAGAGCACCTTCAGCACCTGCGCATTGATCACGCTGCCCGGCTGCAGCACGAGATCGGGTGCGACGCTGCCCACCTCCTTGGCGGAAAGCACCGGCAGCACGGGATTGATGGTCAGCGCCATGTCGGAGGGTCTCGGCTGGAAGGCTAGAGCCTACCTCCGCGCCGTAAACCTCCCGTTAACTTAGCGGGTGGCGGTTGCGCCAAAGGAACTCAGTTCAGCGTCTTCAGGATGCTGGTGGCCGCGTTGAAATCGACCAGCCGTGCGGCGCGGCGCGCGGCGACCTCCTCGTCCAAGCCCCACTGCTCGATGTTCCAGTCCTCGTCGACATGGGCGGCGGTCCAGATTTGCGCCGCGTCCCGAAAACCGTGGGTCAAGGCCAGCGCAAGCAACGCCGAGCCGGTGAGCGTCGTCACCACATGCAGCGCCGCCACCGACCATGGATCGCTCGGAAACGCCTCGCGCGCGGCTTGGATCGCGCTTTCCGGCTGGGCGACGTGCACGATGCCTTCCGCGAGGATGAAATGCGCACCGAGCGTATCCGCAGCCCAAAACAGGACCGGATCCCAATGCTCGGCCTCGCGGGCGACCAGCCCCTCTGGATGGCCGGCGCGATAGAACAACAGATCCGAGCCGAGATATTTTGCGGCGTCGTCAGCGACCACGTCGACGCGACCAACCACGCCCTCGATCACGCTGTTGGCGAAGCGCGTCAGCGGCATGGTCAGCGGATCGATCATCTCTCCTTGCGCGTTCCACTCGGCAGCGACGGCGTCCGCGATTGCGCGCGACGGCACCGTCACCTTCTTTCCCGATGGCGTACGGATCGGCCGGCCATCGAGCGTCACGGCAAAGCCGCCATCCTCCTCGGCGACATCGGCGCGGCCATAGAACCGCCTGCGCTGCGGCGCGCGCACGTTACGACGCGCCGCCTCCTGCGGATCCAGCGGGGATTGTCCCGCCGCTTCATCGAACAATTCGCGCATGTCTTCGCAAGCTTCCGTTGGGGTTCGTCTGCTCACAGGATAAGTCAGGCGTCGGGGCAAATAAAGCCGACGGGATCAGGAAGATCGTTGTGGGCACCGCAGCCGTTGCCGCCCCCCGTCATTGCGAGCGAAGCGAAGCAATCCATTTCGCCACTTGCGGAGACGTGGATTGCTTCGTCGCTTCGCTCCTCGCAATGACGGCTGAGAGACCTGCTCTTCAGTCAGTTCAGGCCTCAGTCACGTGCGGCGCAACTGCGCGAATAGGCGGCGCGATCGGCGGGATCGAGGCCGGCAGCCGCGCCCTCGTCGAGACAGCTTCTGACACGGTCACCGAACGATCGGCGGGTCGACGCGCGGGGACTTGGCAATCGGGGCAACTGAGATTCTGGTTCTCCGCGCATCATCGGGGTCGTCGGCGCCACGATCTTCGGTGGCGGCGGCGGTGCAGGAGGGGGCGGAAAAAGGTTCGGGTTAGTGCCAGGCGCGATGAACTGTGCCGACGCCGCGGGCGCGGCAAGCAGCAAGGCAAGGGTGAGTGCAAGCGCTGAATATCTCATGATGGATATGTCGGAACGCTCCTTTGAAACCGCAAATAAATTATTCCTCGGGCGCGTTCTCGATCGGGTCGAACCGGCTGGTGTCGAGCCCTAGCAGGTTCCAGGATTGCTGCATATGCGGCGGCAACGGTGCGGTGACGTCGATGACCCCGCCGCGCGGATGCGGAATCACGATGCGCCGCGCGAGCAGATGCAGCCTGTTCTGCAACCCGCCCGGAAGTTCCCAATTCTCCCGATTGAAATATTTGGGATCGCCCACGATCGCGTGACCAATATGCGCCATATGCGCGCGCAACTGGTGGGTACGTCCCGTGACCGGCTTCAGCGATACCCACCCCAGCTTCTGCGCAGCGGTTTCGACCACCGCGTAGTAGGTGACGGCGTGGCTTGCGCCCTCATCGCCATGGGCAGCGATCCGCATGATAGTGTCGTCCTCGCCTTCCTCCTTCGCAAGATAGGTCGAAATGCGGCCCTGCTTCGGTTTGGGCACGCCCGCCACCAACGCCCAATAGATTTTGCGCGCCGAGCGCGAACGAAACGCGCCGGTGAGATGGGTTGCGGCAAAGCGCGTCTTCGCAACCAAAAGGCAGCCCGAGGTTTCCTTGTCGATCCGGTGCACCAGGCGTGGCTTCTGGCCCTTGGCGTCGCGCATCACTTCCAGCATCTGGTCAATATGACGCGTCGTGCCGGAACCGCCCTGCACGGCAAGCCCGGCGGGCTTGTTCAGCACCAGCACGTCGGCGTCCTCGAACAGCGTCATCTCCTTCAGCGCGGCAAGCGTCTTCGTCGCGGCCTCGGAGAGCTGACCAACCACCTTCGGGGCATCGAGCTTCAGCGGTGGGATGCGTACGCTCTGTCCCTCCTCCAACCGGTCCTTGCTGTCGGCGCGCTTGCCGTTGACGCGCAGCTCGCCCTTTCGAACGATGCGCTGGATATGAGAGAACGACAGCCCGGGAAACCGCGCCTCGAGAAACCGGTCGACGCGCATGTTGTTCTCGTCCGCGGTCACGGTGACGGTCTGGACTTTTGTCGGCAACGGCAGCTCGGCGGCAGCTTTCGCGGGCTCTGCTGCAACGGGCGGGGCCGATTTCTCCCGCCGCGGCTGGGCAAAGCGCGGCAGCTTTGCGCCCGCGCGATGCATCGGCGGCCGATCGCCCTCGTGACGATTGCGAAAGGGCCGCGCGCCCTTCGGGCGATCACCACGATCGCCCGATTTTGACAATGGTCTCTTGACGCGGCGGCTCATGCTGTTTTGGCTCCAGAGGTCGGGTGTTGCGTAGCGCAAATGCGGCTGGCCGTCACGGCGAAATCACCGCAAATCCCGCGCAAAACCTCCAAAAGGTGACGTCGGTTTGACGAGACGCGTGCAACAAGCCACCTATACTCGTTGACAGTGTCGGGAACGCCATGCATATTTTCCGCGGGTGGATACGACCCGCTGCTTGCGCCCGAACAGGGTATGGTGAACGTATCGAGCCGCTTCCGGCTTCCTTTGCCCCGGCGAACGAGTCAGCAACGCAAGCACCTGACGATTTCTCGTTCGCTTACAGCAGAGGACGATCCATGCGCGATTTCCGCGATGCCAAAGCCATGGCGCAGACGCTGCGCGATGCGCTCAAAGCCAAATCGATTTCCGTCAGCCATAGCGAGAGCCTTGAACTGGTCGCCAGGACCTTGGGCTTTCACGACTGGAACGTGCTGTCGGCGGCCATCCAGTCAAGCCAGCCAGTTGCGGCCGATAGCAAGAGTGCTCCCGCCCCATCGCTCAACGGCGGCACGGTGATCCCCGTCGCGCCGATGCGGGACATCGTGTTCTTCCCGCAGTTGATCTCACCGATCTTCGTCGGACGCGAGAAGACGCGGCGCGCAATCGAAAGCGCGGCCGCCAATGATGGGCGCATCGTCGTGATTACGCAGCGACGGGCCGAAGACGACGACCCAAATTTCGACGCGCTTTATTCGGTCGGCGTCGTCGCCGATATCATGAACCGCGTCGAGTTGCCGAACGGAAACCAGAAGGTACGGGTTTCCTGCGGCAAGCGCGTCGCTGTCGTCAGACCCGCAGAAGCCGACTTCCTCGCGGCCGAGGTCGTGCCGCTCGACGAGGTGCGCGCGCTCGACACGGAGGCTTTCGCGCTGACGGGTGAGATCTTCGAGGCGTATCGGAGCTCCACCAACACGGTGCCGCCGCAATCGCTCTACCGCTATGCCGGCGAGCCGGGCGTGCTTGCCGATGTCGTCGTCCAGCTCCTGGAGGTCGATGTCGAAAAAATGCGGCAGGTCCTGGAAATCCAGGACGTGGTCGCAAGGCTCGAAACCATCCTCGGCTGGATGCGTGCCGGCGCGCCCGCCAAGGCCAGTTAGAGGATCGAGCTAGAGGATTCAGAGTTGGGGCGGTCTACGTCCCGCCCCGCTCTTTCCTCAGCCTTGCCCAATAGTCCAGCCGCTTGCGGATTTCGCGCTCGAAGCCGCGGTCGGGCGGATCGTAAAAGGTCTGGTGGCCCAGGGCTTCCGGAAAGTAGTCCTGCCCGGAGAAGGCGTCGGGCGCATCGTGGTCGTATTGGTAGCCGGCGCCGTAGCCTTCCGACTTCATCAATTTGGTCGGCGAGTTCAGGATGTGCTTCGGCGGCAGCAGGGAGCCGCCCTGCTTTGCCACCTGCTTCGCCGCGCCGAACGCGGTGTAGACGGCATTCGATTTCGGCGCGGTGGCGACATAGACCACAGCCTGCGCGATCGCGAGTTCGCCCTCAGGCGAGCCGAGGAAATCGTAGGCGTCCTTGGCGGCATTGGCGATCACCAGCGCCTGCGGATCGGCAAGGCCGATATCCTCCACCGCCATGCGCACCACGCGCCGCGCCAGGAACAGCGGGTCCTCCCCAGCATCGAGCATCCGCGCGAAATAATACAGCGCCGCGTCCGGATCGGAGCCCCGCACGGACTTATGCAGCGCCGAGATCAGGTTGTAATGGCCGTCGGCGGACTTGTCGTAGATCGGCGCGCGGCGCTGCAGGATGTCCTGCAATTGGGCGGGGGTGAAAACCTCATCCTTGCGCGCGGAGCGCCAGACCTCTTCGGCCAGCGTCAGCGCGGCGCGGCCGTCGCCGTCGGCCATCCGCACCAGCACGGCGCGCGCCTCCGCATCCAGCGGCAGCTTCCTGCCCTCGACCTCTTCAGCATGCGCGTAGAGCTTTTCGATCGCTTCGGTATCGAGCGAATGGAACACCAGCACGCGCGCCCGCGACAGGAGCGCGGCGTTGAGCTCGAAGGACGGATTTTCGGTGGTGGCGCCGACCAAAACCACCGTGCCGTCTTCCATCACAGGCAGGAAGGAATCCTGCTGCGCGCGGTTGAAGCGATGGACCTCGTCGACGAACAGCAGCGTGCCCTTGCCGGTCTCGCGCCGCGCGCGCGCCGCGTCGAACGCCTTCTTCAGATCGGCGACGCCGGAAAACACCGCTGAAATCTGCTCGAAATGCAGCTCGGTCGCGTCAGCCAGAAGCCGCGCCACCGTGGTCTTGCCGGTGCCCGGCGGGCCCCAGAAGATCAGCGAGCCCAGCGTGCGCGTCTCCAGCATGCGCGTCAGCGCGCCGTCAGGGCCAAGGATATGGTCCTGGCCAACGACGTCGGCAAGCTTTCGCGGCCGCAGCCGGTCGGGGAGCGGATGCGGAGCATCCTGCTCCATCCCTGCCGCGGCAAAGAGGTTGGTGGTGGGTTCCTGCTGGCGCTTCGCGCTCATCCGCCGAGGGTCACGTTGATCTGCTGGCCGCCGCGCACCAGCGTGATCCGCCAGATCCGTGACGCCGCTTTCGAGGCCTTCTCGAGATCGCCAGTGCGCGCGATCTTCTGGTTGTTGACCGCAAGGATGATGTCGCCCTTCTGGAAGCCGACATTGGCAGCCGTGCCGTCATCGGCGAGGTCGGTGACGACGACGCCTTCGACCCCGGCATCGAGATGCAATTCGTCCGCGAGCGCCGGCGAGATATTTGCCACCTTGGCACCCTGGAATGGCGAGCGCGCGGTCAGCACGATCTCGTCACGTCCCGTATCGGGCGCGGTCTCCAGCGGCACGGTGAGCTTGATGGTCTTGCCGCCACGCTGCACGTCGATCTGGGCGGAGCCGCCGAGCGGACGGGTCGCAAAACGGTAGTCGAAGGCGTTGGGATCATCGATGGTCTGGCCATCGATCGCAACGATCAAGTCCGACGGCTTCAGCCCCGCATGCGCCGCCGGGCTGTTCGGCGCGACGTTCGCGACCAGTGCGCCGTTTGGCAGCTTCAGCCCGAGCGTCTCGGCGATGTCAGGCGTCACCGCCTGCAGCCGCGCGCCGAGCCATGGCCGCTTCACCGCCTTGCCGCCGCTCTTGGCGGACGCCACCACCACGCGCACCATGTTGGCGGGAATCGCAAAGCCGATGCCCTGCGAACCGCCGGAGCGCGAGAAGATCGCGGTGTTGATGCCGGCGAGCCGCCCGGTCATGTCGACCAGCGCGCCGCCGGAATTGCCGGGATTGATGGCCGCATCGGTCTGGATGAAGAACTGGTAGTCGGTGATGCCGACTTGCGTACGCGCGAGCGCCGAGATGATGCCATGCGTCACGGTCTGGCCGACGCCGAAGGGATTGCCGATCGCGAGCACGACATCGCCGACCAGGAGTTCGTCGGAATTGGCGAAATCAAGCGTCGCGAATTTCTCTTTCGCGTCCTTTATGCGCAGCACCGCGAGGTCGGTGCGGCTGTCCTTGAGCACGATCTCAGCCTCGAACTCGCGTTTGTCGGCGAGCGAGATCTTCACCTGGTCGGCGCCCTCGATGACGTGGTTGTTGGTGACGACGAGGCCGGAGGGATCGACCATCACGCCGGAGCCGAGCGAGCGCTGCATCTGCTCGGGCTGGCCGGGCACACCGAAGAAGCGGCGGAAAATCGGGTCATCCAGGAACGGATTGCGGGTCTGCACGGTCTTGGCGGCGTAGACGTTGACGACCGCCGGCTGTACGCGCTGCACGATCGGCGCATAGGACAGTTTCAGCTCGGCCGGCGAGGACGGCACGCGCCGGTCCTGCGCCAGCGCCGGTGTCGCGGCGGCGGCTGAAATCAACAACACGGCGGCTAAGCGAATCAGCGTCATGTAAAGTTCCCGGGAATTCGTCGTCTTGATATAGGCGTGAGCCAGCGGTGAGAGAAGCGATTGCTTGCTTCAGGCGGCGGTCTGCGCCGCTTCGATGGGATCAGGCGCGGGCGCACAGGACAGCCGTGCCCGGTAAGTCTCGCCCCATTGCTTGAGGATCTCGATCACCGGCCGCAGGCTCTCGCCGATTTCGGACACGGTGTATTCGACCCGTGGCGGCACCTCGGCATAGACCTTGCGGAGGATGAGCTTGTCCTCCTCGAGCGCGCGAAGCTGCTTGGTCAGCATGCGCTGGGTGATGCCGGGCATCCGCCGTCGCAACT
Organism: Bradyrhizobium sp. Arg237L; assembly: GCF_029990105.1. Lineage (NCBI taxonomy): Bacteria > Pseudomonadati > Pseudomonadota > Alphaproteobacteria > Hyphomicrobiales > Nitrobacteraceae > Bradyrhizobium > Bradyrhizobium sp. Arg237L. The sequence continues at coordinate 60,334 of NZ_JAQMIL010000056.1, forward strand.
CGCCGAACCGCTGCGTGCCGGACAACAGATGGAACAGGATGACCCCCTTCCATTTGCCATCGATCAGGTCGAGCGTCGCCTCGACCGCGCAGCCCGGCCGATGGGCAAAATTCCGCCGTTTCATGGGGCTTTCTTCCAATAGTATCCAAACAGGGACTAGTTCCCTGAATTTACCGTACTTGCCAACTGGGCGCCAGCGCGAGAGTTAGATCGCAACCAGACAAGGGAGAAGGCAATGAAGGCCGTCGGATACAAGAAATCCCTGCCGATCGAGGATGCGGAATCGCTGTTCGATTTCGATGCCGCAAGACCGGAACCCAAGGGGCGCGACATCCGCGTCGCGGTCAAGGCGATCTCCGCCAATCCCGTCGATTACAAGGTGCGCAAGCGCGCCGCTCCGCCCGAGGGCGAGGTCAAGATTTTGGGCTTCGACGCAGCCGGCGTGGTCGACGCTGTCGGCCCCGACGTCAGCCTGTTCAAGCGAGGGGACGAGGTCTTCTATGCGGGCTCGATCCTGCGCCAGGGCACCAATTCGGAATTCCATCTGGTCGATGAGCGCATCGTCGGCGCGAAGCCGAAGACGCTGTCGTTTGCGCAGGCCGCTGCCCTGCCCCTGACCTCGATCACGGCGTGGGAATTGCTGTTCGACCGGCTCGGCGCCGCACCCGGCAAGAGCCTCGATCCACGTACGCTCCTGATCGTCGGCGGCGCCGGCGGCGTCGGCTCGATCCTGATCCAGCTCGCGCGGCGGCTGACCGGCCTGACGGTGGTCGCGACCGCGACGCGGCCGGAGTCGCAGAAATGGTGCCTAGAGCTCGGCGCGCACGCCGTGGTCGATCATGGCAAGCCGATGAAGGAGCAGATCGAGAAATTGAAGCTGCCGCCGGTCGGCCTCGTCGCCAGCCTCACTTATACCGACCAGCACTACAAGGCGATCGCCGATTTCATGGCGCCGCAGGGCAAGTTCGGCCTGATCGACGATCCGCCGGAATTCAATGTCAGTGCGTTCAAGGGCAAGGCGGTGTCGGTACACTGGGAATCAATGTTCACGCGCTCCTCGTTCCAGACCCCGGACATGATCGCGCAGCACTATCTGCTGAACGATGTCGCCGATCTCATCGACAAGGGCGTGCTGCGCACCACGCTCGCCGAGACGTTCGGCACCATCAACGCAGCCAATCTGAAGCGGGCGCATGCCCTGCTCGAGAGCGGCAAGTCGCGCGGCAAGATCGTGCTGGAGGGGTGGTAGACCCGACTGCATGCGGGCGCGCCTGGTGCGCCCGCTCGTGTCACGCCTGAACTGGTGGACGCGCCGCTTCGGTAGGCGGCGTTGACCGCTCGATGAAGCCTTTGGCGAGCGCGTGGTAAATTCCTTCCTCGCAAACCAATCGCGAGGTGCCGTAGGCAATCAATGCGGCGGTCATCAGCGGCACCACCATGGTGTGATCCCCGGTCATCTCGGTCACGATGACGAACCCCGTGATGGGGGCTTGCACGACACCGGCGAAATACGAGACCATGCCGAGCAGCATGATCGCCGCCCAAGGCGCTCCGTGAAAGAAGGACGCCACGTTCGAGCCAAGTCCAGCTCCTACCGCCAGCGATGGCGAAAAGATGCCGCCGGGAATGCCGCTGATGGCTGCCAAGGCAGTGGCCAGGAACTTCAGGAACCCGAAGCTCTCAGGCAACGGTGCGCCGCTCTCGAGTGCATCCTTCACTTGCGAGTAGCCTGTGCCATAGACCGTGTCGCCGGACGCCAGTCCACAGAGCGCAACCGCCAGGCCGCACAGTGCTGCAAATGGCACTGAATGGCGTCGAATCGCCTGTCCCACGAACCCCCGAAACCCGCGCGCCACGGTAATGACGATGCGACTGAACAGGCCGCCCATCAAACCGCCGACGACTCCGCAGACGGGAATGCCGAGCCAGTCGATGCCGCGGTTCAACGTCACCGCGCTCGTACCGAAATAGTCATAATTGCCCATCAGCGCGAGCGACGTCAGGCCCGCAGCAATGACGGCCGCGATAATCAAGCTGCTGGTGCGCGTTTCGAAAGCGCGGCTCATCTCCTCGATGCCAAACACGATGCCCGCGAGCGGCGTGTTGAAGGCAGCGGCAACACCGGCCGCGGCACCGGCCAGGATCAATCCCGGCTGCCGCCGTGGCGACACCCGTCCGATTGCGAACATGATGGACGCACCGACCTGGACCGTTGGTCCTTCGCGGCCGATCGAAGCACCGCATAGCAAACCAAAGAGGGTCAGGATGATCTTTCCGACCGCGATACGTATGGATACGAGCCGTTCCCTCGCCTGCTGGTTGGTGAGATGACGCGCGGCGATCGCCTGCGGAATGCCGCTGCCCTGGGCGTTCGGAAACAGCCTGGCCGTGAGCAACGCCGACAGCCCAAAGCCGATCGGCGTGACAAGAAGCGATGCATAACGCGATTTGGACAGCAGCATCGCGAAGGCCTGCTGCGCCAGATCGGAGAGCTGGGCTAGCAGCACCGCGGCCGCGCCAACAACGACGCCGCCGAGCAGAAAAATCGCACGTCGCTGCCAGCGCGCCGAGGTGATCTTAACCAGCCGCTGATGGCGCGTGGACAGGGTCAGCTTCATGAAACTGTTCTACGCAATCCGCGCCTCCGAAAAAAGCGCTGATCCGTGGGGTGGGTAAAGCGCAGCGTGCCCACCGTCTAACGCCGTGCTCGTGATGGTGGGCACGCTGCGCTTTGCCCACCCCACAATGGAGCCCGCGCCCCCTCCCTCGTCTTTGCGAGGAGCGACAGCGACGAAGCAATCCACGCCTCAGCAAGCGGTACTATGGATTGCTTCGCTTACGCTCGCAATGACGGAGCGCGAGCCGCCTCAGATGGTGTTGATGATACCCCCTTCGACGCGGAGTGCCGCCCCGTTGGTCGCGGAGGCCTCTTTCGAAGAAACGTAGACCACCATGTTTGCGATCTCGTCGACGCTGGCGAAGCGCTGCAGGAGCGAGGTCGGGCGGTGCTGCTTGACGAAGTTCGCCACCGCCTCGTCCTCAGGCTCTCCGTTCTGCCTAGCGAGATCCTTGACGAAGGTGTCCACGCCTTCCGACAGGGTCGGGCCCGGCAGAACGGAATTGACGGTCACCGCAGTGCCGCGAGTGAGCTCAGCGAGCCCGCGCGAAATCGAAAGCTGGGCGGTCTTGGTCATGCCGTACTGGATCATTTCCTTCGGAATGCTCAGCGCGGACTCGGAGGCGATGAAGACGATGCGGCCCCAGTTGCGCTTCAGCATGCCCTGCATATAGCCGCGCGACAGGCGCACGCCCGACATCACATTGACCTCGAAGAAGCGGGTCCAGTCCTCGTCGGGGATTTCGAAGAAGTTCTTCGGCTCGAAGATGCCGGCATTGTTGATGAGGATGTCGACCTCGGGTTGTGCCGATAGCAGCGCCTTGCATCCGGCCGCTGTGGAAACGTCGGCGGCGATGCCGCGAACCTTGGCGCCTGCGACCGCCTTCTGAGTCGCAGCAACGGCGGCATCGATCTTGGGCTGGCTGCGGCCGTTGACGATCACTTCCGCGCCGGTTGCCGCCAAGCCACGGGCAATGGCCAGCCCGATGCCCGCAGTCGAGCCCGTGACGAGCGCGGTTTTTCCCGAAAGATCGATCTTCATGTTGTATCTCCGTAAATTCGATCACGGAGATATCGGGAGCCCGAGATACGGACGCAATTGCCGGATGCAGCATGGCTGACGTCGCGCCAACGTATCCGTGCAAAAATGAAAAGCGAGGCCGAACAGAATTGTAGATTCCATGGGGCGGTGAGCGCGCCCTTTCCGGTAGGTTTGGGTTTCCACACTCGAACCATCGGAG
>NZ_JAQMIL010000057.1:0-64188 GCF_029990105.1 Bradyrhizobium sp. Arg237L
GCCGTCTATCTGCCGGTCGCAGCCGGCGGCGACGGCTCGCTGCATCTGACGGAGGCCTTTGGCGTTCGCGGTGCATTCAACCACAACTGGGACCCATATTGGTCGTCGAGCCTCTTCGGCTCGTATGTGGGCGTCCGCTATGATGGCGCGGCCAAGGCCTTCATTTGCGCGAACTACACCACGCCCGGCAAAGCCGTCAGTGCGGACTACGTCTGCAACCCCGACTTCAACTTGTCGCAGCTTGGTCTCATCACCCGCTGGACCCCGGTCAAGAACCTGACCTTCTCCGCCGAATTCATGTGGTTCCACCTCGACCAGAAATTCCAGGGCTCCGCGGTCCTTGGAGCTTCGGCCCCCAAGCCTACCGCGCGCTACGAGTTCAGCGATCAGGACACGTTCCAACTGCAGCTTCGCGCCCAGCGCAACTTCTGACGGGGTTGCATCGAAGCTTAGCCTGCTGATCGTGGCGGCCAATGGTGAACTGACACCGGCCGTCACTCGTGCCGCCCGCCGTGAACAACGCTTTTCGACCATCGCCTTCATCTCACGCATCGGCGCATTAGCCCGAGTGGCGCTTCGCATCTTTGGCGGGCGTCGAGAGTGAGACCGCTGATCGGACCCTCCATAACGCCAGAATGCCGGAATCGGCCTTGTTGTTGCGATTCATTCGCAACTACGCCGAGGCCGAAATGCGACCCTCGCAACTTGTAAAGCACCCAGGAAGTGCTTTACTGTTTGACATGATCAAATTGCTCCCGGAAACACCGACGGCGACCCTGCGCTATGCGCTCGCACCCGATGAAGCGGGCATCGCTGCGATCGAGGCGACGTTCGCCGCCTATGACCGGATGATGGCGATTCTCGCCGAGGTTGCCCCTGTCGGCGCCAATCTGGTCGCTCTTCATGCCCAGGCCTACGAAAGGATCCGGAAGGAGACCGATCTACCGGCGCGCCTCGTCACGCTCGGCTTGCGCGGCCGCGCCAACTACGTGCCGGGCGCGACCGTGCGTCGCATTCCGCTCGACGAGAAGTTGTTCTCGATCAAGGGACCAACTTCACTCACCGTTAGCACTGTCAAAGGACGCGTCTTGGTCCCATTCGAAGTGCCGGGATATCTTGCCGGCTGGGAAAGCCCCTTCCCGGCTCACTTGGTCTCGGACGGCAGGACTTATGAAATCCACATCGCCGTCAAATCGAAATCAACACCACCGGAGGAGAAGACGATGGTTCACGAAGGTATCCTTGCACGCATGGGACGGTTGCTGGCGGCCATCGCCAGCCAGACGCTCGACAACGCGGAAAACAGCAACAAGGTCGCCCTCGTGAAACAGGCGATCCGCGAGATCGACGCCGGCGCTGACGAGGCGCGCCATGCGCTCGGCAAATCGCGCGCCGAAGAATTCCGCCTCAAGCAGCGGCGCGAAGAACTCGACGCCGAAGTCGCAAGCCTGAACGAAAAAGTGCGTCTGGCGCTCACCGAGGGTCGCGAAGATCTCGCGCGCGCCGGCGTTGCACGACAAATTGATCTTGAGTCCCAGGGCATTGCACTCGAACGCGCGATGGATTTCGTCGAGCTCGAAATCGACGAACAGACCAAGGCGTTACAGGCGATGCTTGCGGCACGACGCGAAGCGGAATCCCGGCTTGCCGATCTCGAGAAAAGTCTCGCGCAGCAAGCGGTGCATGAAACCGGACGGGCTTCAGCCGCGACCAAAACTGTGAGTCCCGATCGGGCCATGGCGGCGATCGCGCGGGTGACGGGTGTGCCTGCCTCCAGCGTCTTCGCCGACAAAGAGCTCGACGAGCTCGATAGACTGCACCGCGAGAAGGAAATCGCGGCGCGGCTTGAAAGGATCAAGTCGCAACAATGAGTGCAATCGGCGACATTCTGCTCGCCCCCGACGTACGGCCCTTCGCGGTCGCGGCAGCAATCATGGTGGCCTTGGGCGGTATTGAACTGCTCACTACCATGATCGGATTTTCAATCAGCGAATTCTTCGGCAAGGATTTTTCTGTCGACGCCGAGAACAACGGCCTCAACGGTCTGTTTCTCTGGATCAATGCCGGCCGACTGCCCCTCCTGATCCTCATCATCCTGGCGCTCGGCATCTTCGCCATCGGAGGATTTTTGATCCAGGGCCTCGCTCACAGCGTGGGCACCGCCCTGCCGGTTTCGATCGTTGCACTGGCCGCCGCCGCCGCCAGCGTTCCTCTGATCAGAACCACAAGTCGCGGTCTCGCCCGCATCATCCCGCGGGACGAGACCTATGCGGTGAGCGATAGCGACTTTGTCGGCAAGGTCGCCACCGTGACCGTCGGTCCTTTGGATCAAGGACTTCCCGGTCGCGTCCGTCTCAAGGATGTCTTCGGCAATTGGCATACCGTGTCGGCGCGTGCCGCGAGCGATTCCGAGGCGTTGCCGGTCGGCGCCGCTGTCTTGCTGGTCGACCGTGACGCCAAGAGCTTTATCGCAATTGCCGCACCCGCCGACTTGATTGAACAACAAGCATCATCCAGCAAAGCATAATACAGGGCATAATCATGTGGGAACTTGCTGTACCCGTCGTCATTGGCGTCCTCGCCATCCTCGTCATCGGGTTGATGTTCGCCAAACTCTACAAACGGTCGACGCGGGATGAAGCGTATGTGCGGACCGGGCTCGGCGGCCAGAAGGTCGTGCTCGACGGCGGCTCGGTCGTTCTCCCGATCTTCCACTCGACGGCGGCGGTCAACCTGAAGACGCTCCGGCTCGAAGTCGTGCGCGGCGGCCCGGATTCCCTGATCACCAAGGACCGCATGCGCGTCGATATCGGTGCGGAGTTCTATCTGCGCGTCAAACCCGACACTTCTTCGATCGCGCTCGCGGCGCAGACGCTGGGCAGCCGCACCAACAACGCCGTCGAACTGCGCGAATTGATCGAGGCCAAATTCGTCGACGGCCTCCGCTCGGTCGCTGCGACCATGAATCTCGAAGAGCTCCAGGAGCAGCGAGCGAAATTCGTCAAGTCGGTGCAGGATGCGGTCGGCGCCGATATCGAGAACAACGGCCTCGAGCTTGAATCGGTGTCGCTGACAAGGCTCGACCAGAGTGACATCAAGCATTTCAACCCGAGCAACTTCTTCGATGCCCACGGTCTCACCACGCTGACCAACATCACCAAGCAGCGTGAGCAGGAACGCAACCAGATCATCCGCAATACAGAAGTGAATATCGCCCAGCAGGATCTGGTCGCGCGCCAGACCACGCTGACGATCGAGCTGATCAAGCGCGAGGCGGAGTTGGCCCAGCAGCGCGACATCGCCAACAAGACTGCCTCGATGCGCGCGGAGACGGCGCAAGCCGAGCAGACGGCCCTGCAGAAGGAAGCCGAATACCGCATCCAGCAGGAACTCGCGGTCGCCAACAAGCAGACCGAGGCCAACCAGGCCCGCGACACCCGGAAGATCGAAGCCGATCTCGCGGTCAAGCGGCGCACCACCGAAGCTGATCGTGAACTCGAGATCGTCGCGCAAGAAGCGGCGATCCTGGTCGCCGACAAGAGCAAGGACCAGTCGGAAGCGCAAACCATTGCCGAAACTGCGCGCGCGCTTGCGATCGCCGCGGAGGAAAAGGTCACGACCGCCCGAGCCACCGAAATCGCCGAACGCGACCGCATCATCAATGTGATCGCGGCGCGCAAGGTGGCCGAGACCGAGGCGATGCCGATCACGGTCATGGCACAAGCCGAACGGCAGGCCGCCGACAACAAGGCGGAAGCCACCAACGTGCTCGCCCAGGCCGATGCCAATGCCGCCACCACCCGTGCCGCCGGCGTCAGGGCGCTCGGCCAGGCCGAAGCGGAAGTCGCGACCTTGAAGACCGAAGCGCGCAACAGACTGAGCGCGGCGATCATCGAGTACGACCTCAATCTCGCGCGCATCAACGTCATCCCGAACGCGCTTGCGGAGGCCGTCAAGCCGGTCGAGAAGATCTCCGACATCCGGATCTTCGACACCGGCGGCATGCTCGGCCGCGGCGGCAGTGGCCATTTGAATGGCATTGGCGGGATAGGATTGGGCGACGGCCTCGCCGCGCAGTTGCTGTCGGTCTCCGCCTTCAAGCCGATGATCGACAAGATCCTGAGCGAGGCCGGTTTCCCGACGGGACCGGATGCGCTGACCAGCCTCACCAGCGCGTTGGCACAGCGGAAGGCGGAAGTGGGCGCCGCCGAGGAAGTGCCAGCGGCAACCAACGGCGCGGCGAGCCCGGCGCCAGCCGCTGCGTTGAGCAAGCCGGCGGCGGAAACGAGGGCATAGTCCCGAACCATCCATCGCATCCAACGGCCCGCCGTGTTCCCCCCACGGCGGGCCTCCTGCTTATCGGGAAACGGGTGGGATCGGAGAAGCTCAAACCACACACTTTGGCGGACTCAAAACTTCGACGGAAGTCTGCCATGTCCGCCCTCAAGACCCCTCACCTGCCTTCGACCTTCGGCCGCCTGGCCTGGTCGAACCTCGCCGCACAGTCGGCTGAGCAGATCGCGCTGGCCGCTGCTCCCATCGTAGCGGTGCTCCTGCTCGGCGTCGGCGAGGGCCAGACCGGCCTGCTGCAGACCGCACTGACGCTGCCCTTCATCCTGTTTGCGATCCCCGCAGGCCTGCTCGCCGACCGCTTCTCGCGGCGCGTCCTGATGGCGGGTTCCGAGGCGTTGCGCGCGGCGGCGCTGGCCGCAACACTGCTCCTAATCTTGCTCGGCCTGTTGACGCTGCCGCTGCTTTCGGTGCTCGGCTTCATCGCTGTGTGCGGGACGGTTGCCTACAGCGTGGCCGCGCCTGCGCTGGTACCGTCGCTGGTGACGCCGGATCAGTTGCCGACGGCGAATGCGCGGATCGAACTGGCCCGCACTGTCGCTTTCGCCAGCGGGCCGGCGCTCGGCGGCGTGCTGGTCGGATGGGTCGGTGCCGCGCCCGCCTTCGGATTTGCCGCCGCGCTTTCGGTGATCGCCGTGGTGCTGCTGGCCGGTATCCACGAGCCGGGCCGCGCGCCGGCGCCCCGCCGACATCCGGTGCTGGAGATCAAGGAAGGCGCCGTGTTCGTGTTTCGTCATGAGTTGCTGCGGCCGGTGTTCATCACCCAGTTCATCTTCAACACCGCCTCCTTCCTGCTGCTCGCGGTGTTCGTGCCCTATGCCGTCAGGCATCTCGGCCTCTCCGCAACCGGTGTCGGCACCACGCTCGCGATGTACGGTGTTGGCATGGTGGTCGGCGCGCTTGCGGCGACGCGGGTGATGCGGCGTCTTGCGTTCGGCACGGTGATCGGGCTCGGCCCGGTGACGGGCTTCATCGCCTCCACCATCATGGCGCTGACGACGATCGTCCCTACGCCGCTGCTTGCGGGCCTAAGCTTCTTCCTGCTCGGCGTCGGCCCGATCCTGTGGGTGATCTCGACGACAACGCTCCGGCAATCGGTGACGCCGCCTTCGCTGCTCGGCCGTGTCTCCGCCATCAACATCATGAGCTACGGCGCGCGCCCGCTCGGCTCTGCACTGGGCGCGATCGTCGGCGGGCTTTTCGGCGCGGAGACCTGCCTCTACCTTGCCGCGGCAATCTTCGCCGCGCAGGCGCTGGTGATCCTGCTGTCGCCGGCGGTCTCGCTCGTCAGGCAACCCGACATGGTCAGCGAACCGGCGGCGTGTTGATGAGAGAAGGACTCAACTGACCTCATCCACGATTGGAGAATGTTTTACGTCATGACCGGATGTCCAGCCATGACGGCAAAATTAGTGGCTAGTCTTTCCCGCTTTGTATGATACATGTCATTCAATATCCGAGCGGGAACACCATGACTGACCAGACTGCAACCCTTGATGCTGCCGCCGCATCTCGCCCCCGATCCTCCTCCGGCGTGCTGCAGATCGCGGTTCTGGCCGCGCTTGCGGCGACCGGCACGCTGGCCACCAACATCCTGCTGCCGTCGCTGCCGCAGATGGCGGCCTCGCTGAACGTGACGACCGCGGCCGTCACGTCGGCCATCACGATCTTTCTCGCCATGTTCGCGCTCGGCCAGCTCGTGGTCGGTCCGATCTCGGATCGCTTCGGCCGTCGCTGGCCGGTCCTGATCGGTTTCGCGGTATTCTTTGCCGGCAGCGTCTGGTGCAGCCTTGCAGAAGACCTCCCGAACCTCTTAATCGGCCGCGTCGTCCAGGCCGCCGGCGCCTGCGCAACGTCGGTGCTGTCGCGCGCCATTGCCCGCGACCTGTTCACCGGCGCCGCCTTGGCGCGGGCGATGGCGCTGATCATGATCGCGATGGCGGCCGCGCCCGGCTTCTCGCCGCTGCTCGGCGGCGCGCTCGATCACTATTTCGGCTGGCGCTCGGAATTCGTGCTGGTCGCGGCCTTTGCAGCGCTTGGCGCGCTCGCCTATGGCGCCGCACTCGGAGAGACCCATCGTTCGACGCGGATCCCGCTCAACCCCCTCGCCATCATCAGCACCTATCTCGGCCTGATCGCGGATCGCCGCTTCGTGGTGCCGACGGCAACCGTCAGCCTGATCATGGGGAGCCTGTTTGCGATGTTCTCGGCCGCGCCCCGGATATTGATCGAGGCGCTGCATTTTTCGCCAATCGAGCTCGGCCTGTTCTTCGCCGGCACGGTGCTGATTGTATTCGCCTCCGGCTGGCTCGCGACAAGGCTTGCGCCGCGCTTTGGCCTCGACCGCTCGATCAAGGGCGCGCTATTGGCAGCAGCCATCGGCGGGGCTGCCATGCTCTTCGTCTCGCTCTTCACCCCGAGCTTCCTGCCGTTCCTGACTGCGATGAGCGTGTTCCTGCTCGGCATGGGCATCGTCAACCCACTCGGCGTCGCGCAGGCGCTCTCGCCCTTCGGCGAAAAGGCGGGTGCGGCTTCCGCGCTACTCGGCTTCTGGCAGATGATGAGCGCGGCGATCGGGGTATGGCTCGCTGCGACCGTGCCGCACGAGGCGATGTTCGGGCTCGGCGTGGTGCTGACCGCTTTCTCACTGATAGCGGTCGTCCTGTACGCGCTGCGCACAAAGTAGGCCAGCGCGTAGCCCGGGTGGAGCGGAGCGCAACCCGGGACATCTGCGTCCGCGTTTGCGGCCGTCCCCGGGTTACGCTGGCGCTTCACCCGGGCTACAGATAAGGCGGAGCTAGCTCGCGAGGTAGCGCTCGTACTTTCCGGCCACCACCTCGTCCGCTGCAATGTCTGGATCGAGCGTATAGAGATTCTGCGCCCGGCTGATGCCGCGCAAGGCGAAGCGGCCGGTCGAAACCAGATAGTTCCGCCCTGCCCCATCCAGGCCATCCCGGAAGGCCTGCGAAGTCAGCAGCTCCCGGTCGACCGAGCTGCACATCGAAGCGATCCGGCTGACCTCATTGACCGCGGGCCCTACCACGGTGAAATCGAGCCGGTCCTCGCTGCCGATATTGCCATAGAACACCTCGCCCACATGCAAGCCGACATAGGCTGAGGTGGTCGGCCGTCCCTCGCCGGCACGGCGGGCGTTGAGCGCATTCAAATTGCGGCGGAAGCGGTGCTCGGCGCGGAGCGCGGCGCGCTTGGCGATCGCCATGTTCTCCTGCGTGAACATTGCCAGCACGCCGTCGCCGATCAGCTTCAGCACCTCGCCGCCGGCATCGTGGATCGCGTCGATGGAAGCCTGGGCATAATCGTTGAGGAACGGGATGATCTCGTCCGGCCCGATGCGCTCGCTGATCGCGGTCGAGCCGCGAACGTCCGAATACCACAACACTGCCTTGATGCGCTCGGTGACGCCGCGCGAGATGCGGCCGCGCATCACCTGCTCGGCGGTCTCGCGCCCCAGATAGACCCGCCCCAAGGTGCGTGCGATGTCGACCTGCGCTGCTGATTTCACCGCCAACCCAAGGACCGGCACCAAGTCGCGCAGCGCCGCCATGTGATGCTCGCCAAACCCCTCGGACTGGCGGGTGGTCCAGTAGGAGTAGAAGCAGTCCATCTCGCCGATCGTGCCGGCTTCGCCGAACCGGTGCACGAAGGAGATGAAATGCTTGTGGCCCTTTTCCGCGAGTTCGTTGATCATCGAGAAATCGAGCGTGGCGCAATCGGCCAGGTCGATCGCCATCTCGTCCTGCCCGCTTTCCAGCATGTGGTAGAAGGTCGAGCGCCGCCAGGTCTGGCTGGCATCGCCGCTGCTGGTCGAGCCGTATTCGAAAGCATCGCTTTCGTTGGTCTCGCTGTCGTTCCAGCGGAATCCGCGGCCTTCGAAGATCGGGTGCAGCGTGTCGATGAAGACGATGGCGCGCGACAGCGGCATTCCGGCCGCGCGGCAGCGTTCGCAGAAGCCGCGCAGCAGGTCGTTTTCGGGCAGGCCCGTCAGACCCTGTCTGACCAGCCAGTTCATCAGGCGCAGGCGGGGTGTGAGTTCCATACGCGGATTATGCCGGGCAATCATGTCGCGCGAAAGATCGGTCGGCGCTCCTCGGGCGCGACTTGACGACACTTCCGCGGCAGCGGCAAATGCGGGAACAACGAGGCAAGACAGAAACGCGACGGACCGATGAGCGCCCGGCAGCTTCCGATCATTCTGGCGCTCGGCACCACCCAGACGCTCGCCTGGGCCTCGAGCTATTACCTGCCCGCGGTGCTCGCTGATCCCATCGCCAGCGATCTCGGCATCGCGCCCAACTGGATCTTCGCCGCCTTCTCCGCCTCGCTCGTGCTCTCGGCCCTGCTCGGCCCCCGGATCGGCCGCCAGATCGACCTGGTCGGCGGCAGGTCCGTGCTGTCGATCTCCAATCTGACGCTGGCGGCAGGGCTGGTGCTGCTCGGCCTCACGGAATCCATTCCGCTGCTGCTGCTCGCCTGGCTCCTGCTCGGGATCGGCATGGGATATGGCCTCTATGATGCCGCCTTCGGCGCGCTCGGGCGCATCTATGGCGAGGCGGCGCGGCGCCCGATCACGGGCATCACGCTGATGGCGGGCTTTGCCTCCACCGTCGGCTGGCCGCTGAGTGCGTGGGGGCTGGAGACGATCGGTTGGCGCGATACCTGCTTTGCCTGGGCGGCGGCACATCTTCTGATCGGCCTGCCGCTCAACTGGCTGATGTTGCCGCCAATCCCCGGCGCCAAGGCCGCGGCGGCCAATGCGGTGAAGCCGCATATCCCGATCGACCGGCCGATGATCCTGCTGGCGTTTGCGTTCGCGACCGCCTGGACCGTCACCGGCGCGATGGCGGCGCACTTCCCGCGCATCCTGGAAGCGGCCGGCGCGACCCCGGTGCAGGCAATCGCCGCCGGCGCCCTGATCGGGCCGGCCCAGGTCGGCGCGCGCACGATCGAGGCGTGGCTGCTCAGCCGCTACCACCCGCTGCTTTCGACCGAATTGGCCTGTCTCGGTCATCCGATTGGCGCCGCGATCGTGGCGATCGCCGGCGGCGGCGCGGCAAGCGTCTTCGCGCTTTGCCACGGCGCCGGCAACGGCATCCTGACCATTTCGCGCGGCACCCTCCCGCTCGCGATCTTCGGCGCGCAGAATTACGCCTACCGCCTCGGCATCATCGGCGCCCCGGCCCGGATGGCGCAGGCGGCGGCCCCGTTGCTGTTCGGGCTGTTGCTCGAGCGCATGGGCAATGGCATCCTGATCGTCTCCTCCGGGCTCAGTCTCGCGGCGCTCGGCGCACTGCTCCTGCTGCGCGACACCAAGCCGACACCACAATAGGCAGCCACTCCATCTGCTCCATCACTCATAAAACGCCGGTGCCATCTTCAGGCTATCGCGCTGGGCCTTGTCGTGATTGATCCAGAGTTGCGCCTTCTCTTTCGTGAGCGTCTCCGCGATCTTCTGCATCGAGGCCGTCGTCTGCTCCTTGCTGGCATTCATCGACGGCACCCGGCGGTTATCCCAGTTGTCCCTGAAGTGAACGGCGTCGCCCGAAAGTACGACCGCCCCGGTCTTCGGCAGTTTCACCAACAGCGACTGGTGGCCCGGCGTGTGCCCGGGCGTCGACAGGATCACCACATTGCCGTCACCAAACACATCGCGGTCGCCGTCCAGCTTGGTCACCGGATGCTCCGCCTTGAAGCGCGGCTGGTTGTCGGCACCGGGCCAATCATATTCGGCTTTCTGCACATAGAGCATCGCGGTCGGGAACATCTCCACATTGCCGATGTGGTCGGGATGGGTATGCGAGACCGCCATCGCCTTGATGTCGGACGGCTTCACGCCGATCTGGTCGAGCTGCGCGGCCAGCGTCTTGGGACGCCGCCAGGTCACCGCTTTCGGATCCGGCGGCACGAGCCCGTCGGGCATGCCCGCCACCGCGTCGGGAATACCGGTATCCCACAGGAACCACCCTTGCGCGTGCTTGATCAGATAGCAGTTGTCGACGAAATCCATCGACTTGCCTTCGTTGACACCGGGCGACCAGCGCGAGATGTCGCCCGCAACACCCTCTCCGCAATTGAGGATGTAAAGCTTCTCGACGCCGGGCTTTTCCGATTGCGCCCGCGCAGGACCCGCAGCCGCCGCAACCGACAGCAACACCACCGCAACACCGATTGTTGTCTTCACGTTCTGCTCCCTCGACCAATCGACCCCAGCGTTCGAGGAAGGAATATTACGTCATCGCCAGCGGCAATCGTCGCCATTGACGGTCTTTTGATCTCTCAAGCGGCGTGCGCCGGCTCGTGATGCGGACACGTCTCGACCTCGATCGTGACATGGCTGAGACCGTGCAGGCCGCCGAGGCGGCGCTTGTAGGTCGCGGGCGGCAGCGGATGGTCGGAGACAACCGAGATCACCGCCGCGCGATGACCGGGGCCAACCTGCCACAGATGCAGATCGGTGACGCGGTCGCCCTTGGTCTCGAGCCGGTCGCGAATGACCGCCTCGAGCTTCTTGTCGGCGCTGACGTCGAGCAGGATCGCGCCTGACGCCTTGATCAGGCCATAGGCCCAGCTCGCGATCACGGCGCTGCCGATGATCCCGACTGCCGGATCGGCCCACACCCACCCCGCGGACATCGCAACCAGCAGCGCCGCGATGGCGAGGATGGAGGTTGCGGCATCCGCCATCACGTGGACATAGGCCGCTCGAAGATTGTTGTCGTGATGGTGATGATGGTGGTCGTCATGGTCATGAGAATGGCCATGACCGTGATGATGGTCGTGGTCGTCTCGCAGCAGCCAGGCGCTGGTGAGGTTGACGGCAAGTCCGAGCACCGCAACCGAGATCGCCTCGCCATAGGCAATGGACACCGGATGGAACAGCCGGTCCACGCTTTCCCAGGCGACCTGCACGGCGATCATCGCCAGGATGATCGCGCTGGCAAAGGCGGCGAGATCGCCGAACTTGCCGGTGCCGAAACTGAAGTGCTCGTTGCCCAACTGGCGCCGTGCGAACAGATAGGCCAGCCCGGCAATGCCCAGCGCCGCCGCATGCGTTCCCATGTGCCAGCCGTCGGCGAGCAGCGCCATCGAGCCGGACCACCACCCCGCCGTGATCTCCCCGATCATCATGACCGTGGTGAGCGCCACCACCAGCCAGGTGCGCCGTTCGTTATGGGCGTGCGTCGCTCCCAGGAACGCGTGATCGTGGGTCCACTGTTCGATCGAATGCGAATGCATGGTTCATCTCCGGATAGTCCGCCCGTCGAATATAGCGATTGCGACGGACGGCCGTTAGACTAGTTCCTCGGGCGCGAGTTTACAGGCGGCGCCGTCGGCCTCGACCTGCAGCGTCGCATGATGGATCTTGAAGCGGTGCGAGAGCTCCGTGCAGACGCGGTGCAGGAACGCATCGTCATGTCCGCCCGGCCGCACCAGATGGGCGGTCAGCGCCGTCTCGTTGGTGCTCATGGCCCAGATGTGCAGATCGTGCACCTCCGAGACGCCATCGAGCGTGCGCAGAAAATCCCTCACCTCGACCAGTTCGATGCCCCTCGGCACCGCATCGAGCGCGAGGTTGACGCTATCGCGCATCAGACCCCAGCCGCTGACCAGCACGACGATCGCGATGACGAGGCTGATTGCCGGGTCGATCCACAACCATCCCGTCGACATGATCAGCAGGGCGGCGATGACGACGCCCAGCGAGACGCTGGCATCGGCGGCCATATGGAGATAGGCGCCGCGGATGTTGAGGTCGCCGTGCCGGCCGCGCATGAACAGCAGCGCCGTGCCGCCATTGACGAGGATGCCGAGCGCCGCGACCCAGACCACCGTCCAGCCCGCCACCTCGGCCGGCTCGCGCAGCCGGTTGACCGCCTCCACCGCGATGCCGCCGACCGCGACCAGCAGGAGCCCGGCATTGAACAGCGCGGCGAGGATCGAGGCGCGGCGATAGCCGTAAGTATGCGTCTCCGTCGGCCGCCTTCCCGCAAGCCACGCCGCGCCCCATGCCAGCAGCAGCGAGAACACGTCGGAAAGATTGTGGACGGCATCGGAGATCAGCGCCAGCGAATTGGCGGCATAGCCGAACACCAGCTCGGCGATCACGAAGGCGGTGTTGAGCGATGCGCCAATGGCAAACGCCCGGCCAAAATCATCCGGGGCATGGCTGTGCCCGGCATGATCATGCGCATGGGAGTGATCGTGATGTTGATGCGCCATGGGAAGAATTTATAGCGCGCCGATTTACGAATACTATTACAGCAATTTCGCTGTCGTTCCGGCCTTGAGCCGGGACCATAACCACCGCTGGCGATTGTTGAAGCGAGAAAACGTAGCCCGGATGGAGCGAAGCGTAATCCGGGACTATCTCGACGCGGATGGGCCGGCCCCGGATTGCGCTTCGCTCCATCCGGGCTACAACAGCCAGCCACTACTCGATCCCGCGGTTGAACTTGTTCGACTTCGGCAGACCGTGCGCGAGGCGGCCGGCGTCGGCGCGGTTGCCGCGCCAGTCGGCGAGCTCCTTCATGCTCATGCCATGCTCGCGGCCTGCGGAGTCCTTCCAGGTCAGGCCCGCCTTGGAATCGAACACCGCGACGTCGGACAGCGAGGCGCTGGTGTATTTCTGCAACCGCACGCCGCGGCCGCGGGCCATTTCCGGCACCTGGTCAAGCGGGAACAGCACCATCTTGTGGTTGGTGCCGATCACCGCCACGGTGTCGCCTGCGACGGTTGCGAGCGTGCGCGCCTCGTTCGGCATATCGACATTCAGCACCTGCTTGCCCTTGCGGGTGGTGCCGACGCAATCGTCCTCATTGACGACGAAGCCCTGCCCTTCGCTGCTCGCGACTAGGAATTTGCGGCCGCCCTTGTTGACGAACAGCGACACGATCGCGGCATCTTGCTCCATGTCGATGAACATGCGGATCGGCTCGCCATGGCCGCGGCCGCCCGGCAGCTTTGCCACATCGAGCGAGTAGAATTTCCCGTTTGTGGCGAACAGCAGGAGCTTCGACGTGGTCTCGGCAAAGAAGGCATGATCGAGCTTGTCGTCGGTCTTGAAGGCAAGGCCCGAGAGATCGGCAACATGCCCCTTGAGCGTACGCACCCAGCCCTTCTCGGAGATCACGACGGTGACCGGCTCGCGCTCGACGAAGGCTTCTTCGATCGCGGCGAGATCATGCTCGGGCGCATCCGCAAAGGTGGTACGGCGCTTGCCGAGCGGCGTCTTCGGCCCGAACATATCGCGGACCTTCCGCACCTGCTCGCCGACCTTGGCCCATTGCTCGGTCTCGGAGCGGAGCAGCGACTCGATGCCCTTCAGCTCCTTGCGGAGGTCCTTCTCCTCGGTCCGGATCTCGATCTCCTCCAGCTTGCGCAGAGAGCGCAGGCGCATGTTGAGGATGGCTTCGGCCTGGATCTCGGTGAGCTTGAAGGTCTTCATCAGCACCGGCTTCGGCTCGTCCTCCGTGCGGATGATCTTGATCACCTTGTCGATGTTCAGATAGGCGATCAGGTAGCCGCCGAGGATTTCCAACCGGTTCTCGATCTGGCCCTTGCGGTAGTTGGAGCGGCGCACCAGCACATCGCGCAGATGGTCGAGCCACTCGCGAAGGCACTCGGCGAGGCCCACCACCTTGGGGATGCGGCCCTTGACCAGCACGTTGAGGTTCAGCGAAATCTTGCTTTCCAGCTCGGTCAGCCGGAACAGCGATTCCATCATCAGCTCAGGGTCGACCGTGCGTGACTTCGGCTCGATCACGAGACGGATGTCCTCGGCCGATTCGTCCCTGACGTCGCCGACCAGCGGCAGCTTCTTCTCGTTAAGCAGCTCGGCGATCTTCTCGACCAGGCGCGATTTCTGCACCAACCAAGGGATTTCGGTGATCACGATCACCCAGGTGCCGCGCGCACCCTCTTCCTGTTTCCAGCGCGCGCGGGTGCGGAACGAGCCGCGGCCGGTGGTGTAGGCCTCGGTGATCGCTTCCTTGGAATCGATGATGATGCCGCCGGTCGGGAAATCCGGTCCCTTGACCCACCGCAACAGGGCCTTCGACTTGGCGTCGGGCTTCTCGATCAGATGTAGCGCGGCGTCGCACAGCTCGGCGGCGTTGTGCGGCGGGATCGAGGTCGCCATGCCCACCGCGATGCCTTGCGAACCGTTGGCGAGTAGGTTCGGGAAGCCGCCCGGCAGAACCACCGGCTCCTTCGACTGGCCGTCGTAGTTGGCGCGGAACTCGACGCCGTCCTCGTCGATGCCCTCGAGCAGCAGCCGCGCGACATCGGTCATGCGCGCTTCGGTGTAGCGGTAGGCAGCCGGGTTATCGCCGTCGATATTGCCGAAATTGCCCTGGCCGTCGACCAGCGGATAGCGCGAGGAGAAATCCTGCGCGAGGCGCACCATGGCGTCGTAGATCGCCTGGTCGCCATGCGGATGGAACGAGCCCATCACGTCGCCGACGATCTTCGCCGATTTCTTGAACGGCGAGCCCGGATCGAGGCGCAGCAGCCGCATCCCGTAAAGGATGCGCCGGTGCACCGGCTTCAGCCCGTCACGGGCGTCCGGCAGCGCGCGATGCATGATGGTCGAGAGCGCGTAAGCGAGATAGCGCTCTTCCAGCGCATCGCGCAGCGGTACCTCGTGAACCTCTGGCGGTTCCGGCGGAATCAGTGCTTTTCCCATGCCGACGGGTTAACCGCTTCGGGCGAATCGGGCAAGAATCGATTCGGCACCATACCCCGCAGAAAAAGCCCGATTTTTCAGCCCGCGCCCGCTAGGGTCGCGGGATCCGGCGTGGCATGGCCATCGGCGATGTTGAATTGCGGGATATGGCCGAGCCCGGTCACGAGACTGGCATCGGCGCCCAGCACCTTCTTCCACTCGTGCCCCTCGGTCAGGATCACGCCGACGCCGACGACCTCGGCGCCGGCCTGCCGCACCAGCTTCAAGGTCGCAGCTAGGCTCGAGCCGGTCGCCACCACGTCATCGACCACGACGACCCGCCTGCCCCTCAGGAGCGGGATCGCCCGGCGGTCGAGCAGGAGTCGCTGCGAGCCGGATGAGGTCACCGATTGCACATATTCGACCAGCGCGTCGCCCAAATGAATCTTCGGTGACTTCTGCACGATGACATATTGGTCGAGCCCGAGATGACGCGAGACTTCGATCGCAACGGGAATGCCGAGCGTCGCCGCGCCGACCACGATGTCCGGCTTCTTCTCCTTCAGCCGCACGGCCAGCGCCTTTCCGATCCGCTCGCCGAAGCCGACGCCCATGTCGATCACCATCAGCAGCGAAATCGCCAGCCGCTCGTTGATTGCGACGAGCGGCAGCTCCGTCGGCTCGCCGCCAACGTCGACGGTATAGGTGGCGGGTGTGAGTGCGCTCATGTGGTCCTGCCCCGGCTTGTCAGAGGAAAGTCGGTCTGGATGGTGAGCCAGCCGATGTCGCGCCAGCTTGTGCGCGCCATCTTCGGGTCGAAGCCGTAGATCGACAGCGCCAGCGCGATCGTCTCAGCCATGCGAAACGTCTGCACCATCAGAGGCACGCCGCGCGCCAGCGCGTAGAGAATGCGTCGCGGCAGCGGCCCGCGGTCGAGTTCGAGGCCCCGCGCCCGCTGGGTCTCGCCGATGCTGTAAAACTCCTCGCGCATCAGCGGGATCATGCCGATCACGAGCACCAGCACGAGCGTCAGCGAACCCGGCAACCGCAGCCGGCTGCAGGCCGCGAGCAGCGTGCCGGCCGAAGTGGTCTCGATCGCGACGAAGAAACTGCCGGTGGTCGCGATCAGGCGGAATGCCATGCGCAGCGCATCATCCATCGCAGCGGCGAGCGGCGTCCCGTTCCAGACGAAGCTCAAGGTCCAGCTCAGCGTCACCAGGCCGCCGACCAGCGCCATCAGTTTCAGATAGCCTTTGGTCTGCGGCAGCCGGCAGGCAATCACGACCGCCAGCACGATCGCGGCGAGCAAGCCGGCAACGAACGCGCTGCCGGCGACCCAGCCGAGCGATGACAGCACCAGCGCCGCCAGCAATTTGACGAACGGATTGATGCGATCAAGCCGATGCACGGTGGCCTCCTCCGATCGACGCCGCATTGCGATCCGGGCGCGGCCAGCCGCGGCGCGCGAATACGTCCGAAGACCAGGCCGCCTCGGTCGTCCCGTCGAACGCCAGCCGGCCATCCTCCAGGATCAGCACGCGGTCGGCGGCGCGGTCGACAAGCTGCAGGTCGTGCGAGACCAGGAGCGCCGCACAGCCCCGCGTGCGGCAGCGGTCGAGGAAGGCCAGCACGCCGGCACGCGAGACGCTATCGCAGGCGATCAGCGGCTCATCCAGGATCACGACCGACGGTGCGGTCGCCTCGATGCAGACCAGCGCCAGCATCAATTGCTCGCGCGCCGACAGCGCGAATGGCGAAAGCTCCGCGCGATCGCCGAGGCCGACGCCCTTCAGAAGCTCGATCGCCCGCTCGCGATGCGCAGCCACGGCCTTGGCGCCGGCATCGCCGCCGGACAGCGAGAACACGACCTCCTCCACGACCGAGAGCAGGAAGAACATCCGCCGCAAGTTCTGCGCGACATAGCCGATCTCGCGCGCCCGCTGCGCGATGGTCCAGCCGGCGCTATCGCGGCCGCCGATCTCGATCGCTCCGCCGGCCGCCTTCTGCAGGCCGAGCAGCGTGCGCATCAGCGTCGTCTTGCCGGCGCCGTTGCTGCCAATCAGCCCCGCCACCTCGCCTTTTCCAAGCGAAAGCTCGATCGACCGCAGCACCGGCTCGCCGTTCGGACGGCGGAGCGTACTCGAAAGCTGCTTGACCGAGAGCGCCGCGTCCGACTGTGCCGGCTGCACCACAGCCCGAGGCACCGGCGGCGCAAAGGGCGGCTCGATACCGGCGACCGCATACGGCGTGGTAGCGCGCACGGCCGCCTGCCAGGGCAGATCGTCGACGATGCCGCCCTCCTTCAGGAACACCACGCGATCGGCCACATCATCGAACCGGGCGAGATCCTGCTCGGCGATCAACAGCGTCAGCTTCGTTCTCTTAAGCTCGCGCAGGATTCCGATCATGCGCAGCCGCGCGTCAGGATCGAGCCCGCTGGTCGGCTCGTCCAGGATCAGTACATCCGGCTGCCAGACCAGCGCCGAGGCGAGCGCCGCAATCCGTCGTTCGCCGCCCGAGAGCGTGCGCACCGTGCGCCCGATCAGCCGGCCGATATTCATCTGCTCGATCACGCTGCCGACGCGCGTGCGGATCTCCGCCTGCGCCACGCCGCGGTTCTCCAGCGGAAAGGCGATCAGATCCTCGACGGAAAGGTCCCAGACCTGGTCCTCGACCGATTGCAGCACGAGGCCGACGCGGCGAAACAAGTCGCTGCCGCCGATTGCCCCGAGATCGGTGCCGTCAAGCGATACCGCGCCCTGCATGTGGTGAGGCCGGATCAGCTTCGGAATGAGACCGGCCGCGACCGCAAGCAGCGTCGATTTTCCCGAACCGCCCGCCCCCGTCACAATCGTGGTGCTGCCGGCTTCGAGACAGAGGTTGATATCGGACAGCACGTGAGCGTCGGCCCGAAAGCCGACGCTCACCCCACGCAGATCAAGCATCAAGTAGCGCTCCCGAAGGGCGGTCAAAACCGGTGCAGCGTGCCCCGACTGATGCCGGCAAGCAGCCTTGCGCCCGGACGTACCAGCAGCGGCGTTCCGATCACCATCGGCACGATGTCGGACAGGCCGATATAGAGCATCGCATACCAGAACGGGAAAATGCCGAGCACCGCCAGACTCGCCGACACCGCCGCCACCATGATTATGCCGACCACCGCGCAGATCACCGCTATCTTGAGCAGCACCGGCATCGACAGATCGAAATTGGTCTTGCGCAGATTGACCAGCATCGGCGGCACGGCGCCCGTGAGTCCGACCATGATGCCGTCGACAACAAGCGAATGCGCGGGAATGAAGGTGCCGGCGAGCAGCGACCAGACGATGGTGCCGATATAGCCGCAGATGAACCCGCTCTTCGGCCCGAGCAGAAGCCCGATCAAGGGCGGCAGGAACGCGAAGATGCGCCACTGGATCACGCCCGGCACGAGCTGGATCGGATTGGCGTAGGCCCACAACACGCCCGTCGCCACGCCGCAGACGACCGCAAGGACGATGGGAAAGAAACCGACCGAGTCGGATTCGCTGTAGGTGATTTGCGTACTCATTGCATGCTCCCCGTCATGAGTTTGCCCTGAGATCTTTCAGGCAAGTTTCGGGCCATGCGGCATGGAACAGGCCGAGGGGCGCACGCAATAGAACCACCATGTGTAGGTTGGCAATTTCGGCGCGCATTGCCGTCAGGACGGGGTGACCGCGATCCGGGCCCGACGGCGCACCACCGCGTTGATGAAGCCGTCCCTGGCGTCGGAATGCCCCTGCCCGCGCGGCTCGAGCACGTTGCGCAGGAGGAAGCGGCCGGTGAGCGCAAAGCCGTCGAGCAGGTCCTGGTCCGAGCAGGCACCCGCGCCGTCATCGTCATCGCGCAGGAAGGGCGGCAGCCGCATCAGGCGGTCGCGCCAGGGTTCGCCGGCGGCGCGCGATACCGCCCCGCCCGATTTCGGCGAGACGTAGACCAGTTCGGAGGTCGCGCCGGTCGCCGCGCAGTTCGAGAGGTCGAGCCCGAAGCCGAGTTCGGCCAGCATCGCCAGCTCGAAGCGGATGAGATGGATAGCGGCACCGCCGGCATCCTCGAAATCATCCAGCGTCCGCTCCAGCATCTCGTAGATGTCCTGGTGCGGATCGCGTTCCGGCAACAGCCGCGCCAGTGAAGCCAGATGGGTGACGCCATAAACGGCATGCGATGACGCGAGCAGGTTCGCCGCGCGCAACTGCGTACCGTCGAGCTGGTAATAGCCGAGATGTTCGTCGAGCCGCGCCCGCCAGATCGCGGTGACGCTGTTGCCGGGCTGCAGCAGCGGCCGCATCCGCGCGCTGGCTCCGCCGCGCACCAGGCCGAGATGGCGGCCGTGCTCGCGCGTCAGGAGCTCGACAATGGCGGAAGATTCGCCATGCCGCCGCACCCCGAGCACGATGCCCTCGTCGGTCCACTCCATGGGGTGGAGAGTAGCATGTAGGGTGGGCAAAGCGTAGCGTGCCCACCTCTCTTGCACCGATCGTGAATGGTGGGCACGCTTCGCTTTGCCCACCCTACGGCTAATCCGCCCTACGCATCCTCACGCGTTGAACCAGCCGTGGGCGTCGCCGGTGAAGGAGAAATAGAGCCCCGCCGCCGTCAGCGCGCAGGAGATCACCTCGACGCCGCTGTCGAGCTGGATGCCGGTGCTGCCGATCACCTGCAACAGCGAGATCACCGACAGCAATAGCACCGCCGCCAGCACCCAGCGCGGCCAGTTCTTGCGGTGCTGCGCCGCCAAATAGACGAAGTAGACCAGGAGCAGGATCAGGCCGGCCTGCATCCAGGTGACGACCGTGATCATCTGCTCGGTCATCTCGCCACCCGGGGTGCGGTCCTGGAACGCCACCGACAGCGCGTCCAGCGTCAGCGACAGATACAGCAGCACCTCGAACAGAAGCACGTTTCTGGGTACTTTCATCGGAAGAGCCCGATCATTCCTTGGGAAACTCCAGTCCCATTTCCCGGTAGCGGTCGGGATCGTCGCCCCAATTTTCGCGCACCTTGACGAACAGGAACAGATGCACGGGAACGCCCGTGATCTCGGCGATCTCCTTCCGCGCCTCTGCGCCGATCGACTTGATCGTGGCGCCGCCCTTGCCGAGCACGATCTTGCGCTGGCTCTCGCGCTCGACAAAGATCGTCTGCTCGATGCGGATCGACTTGTCGTTGCGCTCGGTCCAGCTATCGGTCTCCACCGTCGATTGGTACGGCAGTTCCCGGTGGAGCTTTTGGTAGATCTTCTCCCGCGTGATCTCGGCCGCCAGGTGCCGCATCGGCGCGTCCGACATCTGGTCCTCGGGATAGAGGAACGGCCCGGCGGCCACCATGCTTGCCAGAGCCCTGCGCAGATCGTCCACACCATCGCCTGACAACGCCGAGATCATGAAAGTGTTCTCGAACCGCAGGCGGTCGTTGGCGGCCTTCGCCAAGGCGAGCAGCTTTTCGCGCGGCACCAGGTCGATCTTGTTCAGCACCAGGATCTTCGGATGGGCCACGCTATCGAGCTTGGCGAAGATCGCCTCGGCTTCCGCATCGATGCCGGACTTGGCATCGAGCAGCACGCAGACGAGGTCGGCGTCATGCGCCCCGCTCCAGGCAGTCGACACCATGGCGCGGTCCAGCCGCCGCCGCGGCGCAAAGATGCCGGGCGTGTCGACCAGGATAATCTGCGCATTGCCCTCGATCACGATGCCGCGGATCAGCGCGCGCGTCGTCTGCACCTTGCGCGAGACGATGGTGACCTTCGAGCCGACCAGCGCGTTGACGAGCGTCGACTTGCCGACGTTCGGCGCCCCGATCAGGGCGACGAAGCCGCAACGCGTCCCGGCCGGATCGGCCTCCGCCCTCGACTCAGCCGTCATGACTGCCGGCGCCTTCGCGGGCGATCATTGCGGACGCCGCCGCCTTCTCCGCCGCGCGCTTGTTCGGGCCGACGCCTTCGGCCGGCGCCAAGCCCGGCAGATCGACGGCAACGCGGAATTGCGGATCGTGATGCGGCCCGGTGCGTTCGACCTCGCGGTAGACGGGCGTCGGCAGGCCCCTGCTCTGCGCCCATTCCTGCAGCATGGTCTTGGGATCGCGCAGCGGCCGGCGGAGCTTGCGCATCCGGTCGATCCAGTTCCGCTCGACGAATTTCGCCGCGGCCTCGTAGCCGCCGTCGAGGAAGATCGCCCCGATCACGGCCTCGCAGACGTCGCCCAGCACGGATTTGCGCAACCGTGCCCCCTCGACCGCCTTGACCATGCCGAGCTTGATGTCGTCGAGCAGGCCGAGTTGCTCGGCGACGTCGGCGCAGCTTTCCTTGCGCACGAGATCGGCGAGACGCTTCGACAATTCGCCCTCGTCCGCGCGTGGATGGGCGCGATAGAGCATGTCGGAGATGATCAATCCGAGCACATGGTCGCCGAGGAACTCAAGCCGCTGGTAGCTGTCGGCGCGGTGGCGGGTGGCCGGCTTCAGCGCGGAAACATGGGTGAACGCCGTCATCAATAGCGCCGGATCCGAGAACTTGTAGCCAATACGCGCCTCGGTTGCGGCGACCGCCTCCTTCTCGGCGACCGCCTTGCTGGCCTTGCTGCGCTTCTTCTTCGGCGCAGCGGTGCCGACCGCGTCGGGCTGCTCGCTCGGCTCGCCGGCAGTCGGAAGACTCTGGATGACAGGCGTATCGTCTTTCATCGCACGATGGTGAATAGGCGATTCCAGCGCACCGCGGACGGCCAACGCCAGAACATCCAGGCGTGCTCGCCCTCGCCGATCGAGAAGAAGATCATCTGCGCGCGGCCGACGAGGTTCTCGAACGGCACGTAGCCCACCGACGACAGCACGCGGCTGTCGGTCGAATTGTCGCGATTGTCTCCCATCATGAAGAAGTGGCCGGCCGGCACGGTGTAGACATTGGTGTTGTCGTAGAAGCCATTGTCGACGCAATCCAGCGTCTCATAGCTGACGCCGTTGGGCAGCGTCTCCTTCCAGCGCTTGACGCGTGCGGTCGCCTCGGATCCGCAGGGGTCCTCGCCGATGAAGTCGCTGAGCCGCTCGCGCTTGATCGGGACGTCGTTGATGTGGAGCAGCCCTTCCTTCATCTGGATGCGGTCGCCGGGCAACCCGATCACGCGCTTGATGTAGTCGGTCGAATCATCCTTCGGCAGGCGGAAGACGACGATGTCGCCGCGGTTCGGCTCCGAGCCGAAGATGCGGCCGGAGAACAGGGGCGGCGACAGCGGGATCGAGTAGTGGCTGTAGCCGTAGGAATATTTCGACACGAACAGGTAGTCGCCAACCAGCAGCGTCGCCTTCATCGAGCCGGACGGGATGTTGAAGGGCTGGAACAGGAAGGTACGGATCACGAGCGCGATGATCAGCGCATGGATGACGACCCGGACTGTCTCGCCGAGGCCGCTTTCGGATTTCGTCCCTGTGGTCACGCTCATCGCTTTCCCAATTCCCGCAACTGCCTTAACTGCGCGGTGGCAGAACGCGCTCCTCACGCGAATCGCGCTTTCCGCGTTCGCGTCACGAAGATGGTTCCTACGTCTGGTGTAGAGAGCAAGTCCCGGCGCGAACCCGAATTTGCCCTGGCTCGGTTTACCCTGCGGCGTTTTAGACGGTTGTTACGGGGCGCGCAATCAAGAGCCGCGTTAAAACTTCATAATCAATTGAAAAATCAACGATTTTTTAGTTTTACCCGATTCCGGAGCGCCGCACTGTCCACCGACTCAAGGTTTGGCCGGTGCGACCGCCGAAATTATGACGAAGGCCTGCGCGAGCGGCCAGTCGTCGGTGATCGAAAGGTCGATCTGCGCCTCGAGTCCATCAGGGGTGATTTGCTTGAGCCGCTCCAGTGCCCCGCCGGTCAACCGCATGGTCGGGCGCCCCCCGGGCAGGTTCACCACCCCCATATCGCGCCACCAGACGCCGCGCATGATCCCGGTGCCGAGCGCCTTGGCGCAGGCCTCCTTGGCGGCGAAGCGCTTGGCATAGGTCGCGACCACCATCTTCTCGCTGTTCGCGCGGCGCAGCGCCTTGGCGCGCTCGACGTCGGTGAAGATGCGATCGAGGAAACGGTCGCCGTGGCGCTCGATCACCTTGGCGATCCGGGTGATGTCGATCAGGTCGGAGCCGATGCCGAGGATCATGCCGCGCCCGCACCCTCGATCGCCTTGCGGCCACGGTCCATCGCCTCGCGCATGGCGCGGACGGTCTCCTTCAAGCCGACCAGGATCGCCTCGCCGATCATGAAGTAGCCGATATTGAGTTCCCTGATCTCGGGCAATGCCGAAATCGTCTCGGCCGTGTCATAGTCGAGCCCGTGGCCGGCATGGACCTCGAGCCCGGCCGCCTGCGCCATTTTGGCGCCTTCGACGATGCGCCGCCACTCGGCTTCCGCTTTTTCCCTGTCGCCGTCGACCACGGCATCGCACCAGCCGCCGGTGTGGATCTCGATCACCGGCGCCTTCAGCCTCGCCGCCATCTCGATCTGCCTGGGGTCGGCGGCGATGAACAGGGACACCCGGATGCCGGCGTCGCTCAGCCGCGCGATGAACGGGGCCAGGGCATTATGCTGGCCGACCACGTCCAGCCCGCCCTCGGTAGTAAGCTCCTGCCGCCGTTCCGGCACCAGGCAGACCGCATGCGGCTTGGTGGCGAGCGAAATCCGCAGCATGTCGTCGGTCGCCGCCATCTCGAAATTGAGGGGCTTTGATATCTCCGCCTTCAGCCGCGCCATGTCCTCATCGCGGATGTGGCGCCGGTCCTCGCGCAGATGCGCGGTGATGCCGTCGGCACCGGCCTCGATGGCCAAGAGCGCCGCGCGCACCGGATCGGGCCGCGCCCCGCCCCGCGCATTACGCAGCGTCGCGACGTGATCGACATTGACTCCAAGGCGGAGCGGCGGAACGGGCATGATGTAACTCGCTGCCAGAAAACCTAGACTGTCATGCGCGGGCTCGACCCGCGCATCCATCTTCTTGAAAAGATGGATTGCCGGGTCAAGCCCGGCAATGACGATGACCTACCCATTGACGCGCTCGACCCGCGCGACCACGGCCTTCGCGCGCAACTGGGCGAGAATAGCGCTCAAATGCTTGAGGTCATAGACCTCGAGGTCGATGGTCAGCTCGGTGAAGTCAGGCGAGCGGCGCGACATGTGGATGTTGTCGATGTTGCCGTCATGCTCGGCGATCACGGTCGCGATCTGCGCGAGGCTGCCGGGCTCGTTGACGTTGTGGACCAGGATGCGCGCCGGGAAGCGCTGCGGCATGGTCTCGTCGATGTCCCAGCGCACATCGAGCCAGCGCTCGGGCTCGTCCTCGAAATCCTTCAGCGCCGGCGACTGGATCGGATAGATCGTGATCCCCTCGCCCGGCGTCACGATGCCGACGATGCGGTCGCCCGGCACCGCGCCGCCGTTCGGCGCGAACTTGACCGGCAATTCGGAATTGATGCCGCGCACCGGGATCACCGAAGCCGCGCGCGCCGGATGCGGCGGCGTCTGCGCCTTGGCGGCAAGCGCCTTCCTGGTGCCGTAGCGCACCAGCCGCTCTTCCTTGTAATCCGGATACATCGCGCGCGCGACGTCGGAGGCTTTCAGTTCGCCACGGCCGACGGAAACCAGGACATCCTCGATCGAGGTGCGCGCCAGCCGCGGCAATGCGCCTTTCAGCTTGTCGTCGGCGTATTCGATCTTGGCGCGGGCGAACAGGCGGTCGATGATGCGGCGGCCGAGCCCGGCATATTGGTCGCGCACCGCCGCGCGGGTGGCGCGCCGGATCGCGGCGCGCGCCTTGCCGGTGATCGCGAGCGCTTCCCAGGCCGACGGCGGCGCCGACTGCGCCTTCGAGGTCAGGACCTCCACTTCATCGCCGTTCTGCAGCTCGGAGGACAGCGGCGCGAACTTGCCGTTGATCTTGCAGCCGACCGCGCTGTTGCCAACGTCGGTGTGAACGGCATAGGCGAAGTCGATCACATTCGCGTTGCGCGGCAGCGCGATCAGCTTGCCCTTCGGCGTGAAGCAGAACACCTGATCGTGAAACAGCTCTAGCTTGGTGTGCTCCAGGAACTCTTCCGGATTGGCGCTCTCGGAGAGAATGCCGATGGTGTGGCGCAGCCAGGCAAACGCGTTGGACTCGTGCTTCAACCGCTCGGTCGGCGAGCCCGTGCCGTCCTTGTAGAACGCATGCGCCGCGATGCCGAATTCGGCGATCTGGTTCATCTCCTCGGTGCGGATCTGCAGCTCGACGCGCTGCTTGCCGGGACCGATCACGGTGGTGTGAATCGAACGGTAGTCATTCTGCTTCGGCGTCGAGATGTAGTCCTTGAAGCGCCCGGGCACGACCGGCCAGGTCGTGTGCACGACGCCGAGCGCGCGGTAGCAGGCTTCGACGTCGCCGAGCACGATCCGGAAGCCGTAGATATCCGACAACTGCTCGAAGCCGATCGACTTGCGCTCCATCTTGGTCCAGATCGAAAACGGCTGCTTGCGCCGGCCGTACACGCGCGCGGAAAGGCCGTTCTTCTGCAGGTTCTTCGAAAGCTGGCTTTCGATCTCGCCGATCAGATTGCGGTTGCGCTCGGCGAGCGCATCTAGCCGATGCTTGACCACCGCATAGGCTTCCGGATCGAGCACGTGGAACGAGAGGTCCTCGAGTTCCTCCCGCATCTCCTGCATGCCCATGCGGCCGGCGAGCGGCGCGTAGATATCCAGCGTCTCCTCGGCGATGCGGCGGCGCGAGGCCGGCGGCACGAACTCCAGCGTGCGCATGTTGTGCAGGCGGTCGGCGAGCTTGATCAGGAGCACGCGGACGTCATCTGCGATCGCGAGCAGCAGCTTGCGCAGGTTCTCCGCCTGCTTGGCCTCGCGCGAGACGAGCTCGAGCCGCTTCAACTTGGTCAGCCCCTCCACCAGCGCGCCGATCTCGTGGCCGAACACCTGGTCGATCTCGGCCCGCGTCGCCTCGGTATCCTCGATGGTGTCGTGCAGCAGCGCCGCCACGATGGTGGCGTCGTCGAGCTTGAGGCCGGTCAGGATCGCCGCCACCTCGAGCGGGTGCGAGAAATAGGGATCGCCCGACGCCCGGGTCTGGGTGCCATGCGCCTTCATGGCGTAGACATAGGCGCGGTTCAAAAGATCTTCGTTGGTATCGGGATTGTAGGAGCGGACGCGCTCGACCAGGTCGTACTGCCGCATCATGCGGGCGCGTGGCTTGGGCGGCTTCTGCACCACCGCGGAATCAGGCGCCACCGCGACCGCGTCGGTCGCAGCCTGCATCTGGCGGGGTGTGCGGCGCCAATACGCCATGGAATGACTGCCTCAACTCGCGAGCCAACCGCGGCTCGCGCCTTTAATCTAGTGCGCTTTCGAACCAAGCTTTAGCCTGTTCGAACCGAAAATCGTTCAATTTCCGTCAAGGCTTGAGGGACGCATCTCGCGGTCGGAATGTCAACAAAAGCAAAGGCCCGGGCAGTGCCCGGGCCTTCAGCCAGTTCAAACGTGTTGGGGACCGCCGCGAGGACCTATTCGTCCTCTTCGGGCTGCTCTTCCGGCGGCGCGAGGCCCTCGAGGCCCTTCAGCAGCTCTTCCTCGGTCATCCGCTCCATCGCCACTTCGGTATCATCAGCATCGACGCTGGCGCCGGCCGAACCGATCAGCGGCACGGTGTCGGGCTCCGGCTCGTCGACCTCGACGAACTTCTGCAGCGAGTGCACCAGTTCCTCGCGCAGGTCTTCCGGGGAAATAGTCTGGTCCGCGATCTCGCGGAGCGACACGACCGGGTTCTTGTCGTTGTCTCGATCAACCGTGAGTTGTGATCCCGAGGATATCATCCTAGCGCGATGGGCAGCCAACAGGACCAGGTCGAACCGGTTGTCGACCTTATCAATGCAATCTTCGACGGTGACGCGCGCCATATGCTGTCGCTCCGTTAAGTTGGGACAGGAATTTGCTGATTATTGTGCGTTAGTTATAGGGCGAAGCGGGGTTTCGCAAGATTAAATTTGTGATTTGCCTTCGCCCAAACCTCTGCTAACCCGTGAGGGGGCCAGAAGGCCGGAGCGTCCGTAACGCGGCTAAGCGCCGTTGTGGACAAGTAACTCTCTTCATTGCATCGTCAAAAGTGTAGGTATTTCGCCCTCGCCGCACCATAATTGCGATGGTGACTGTGGTTGGGAAAGATTCACCGGACTTTAGGCTGCAACGCGAAACTAAGGTGCGCGGCTCGTCGCCGCTGCGCCGAGAAGCTAACAAAAGGCGAGAAACTTTGATGTCGTCACCCGTTTCCAACAAGATCGCGCTCTTTATCGATGGAGCCAATCTGTATGCAACCGCCAAGACGCTCGGGTTCGACATCGACTACAAGCGCCTCCTGAAGGAATTCCAGAGCCGCGGCACCCTGCTCCGCGCCTTCTACTACACCGCGATCATCGAGGATCAGGAGTATTCGTCCATCCGGCCGCTGATCGATTGGCTCGACTACAACGGCTACACCGTCGTCACCAAGGCCACGAAGGAGTTCATCGACGCCAGCGGCCGCCGCAAGGTGAAGGGCAACATGGACATCGAGCTCGCGGTCGATGCGATGGAACTTGCCGAGCATATCGACCAGATGGTGCTGTTCTCCGGCGACGGCGATTTCCGCTCGCTCGTCGAGGCGGTGCAGCGGCGCGGCGTCCGGGTAACCGTAGTCTCGACCATCGCAAGCCAGCCGCCGATGATTGCCGACGAACTCCGCCGCCAGGCCGACGTCTTCACCGACCTGGTGGAACTGCAATCCAAGCTCGGCCGCGACCCGTCCGAGCGCCCGGCCCCGCGCGAGCGCGGCGAGTCTCGCCACCACGCGCCGCAATTCCTGCAGCGCGCCACCACCACGGCGCCCCGGGCCGATGACGACGATTTCGACGACTAGCCTCCTTCCCGCCTCCATCGAACCCGACCGCAACTGCCCGCTCTGTCCGCGGCTCGCCGAGTTTCGCGCCGAGGCGCGTACGAAGCAGCCGGGCTGGTTCAATTCGCCGGTGGCATCCTTCGGCGATGCAGATGCGCGGCTGCTGATCGTCGGGCTGGCGCCGGGGCTGCAGGGCGCCAACCGCACGGGGCGCCCCTTCACCGGCGACTATGCGGGTGACCTGCTATACGCGACGCTGCTGGAGTTCGGCTTTGCCGAGGGCGTCTACGAGGCGCGACCGGACGACGGCTTGCGGCTGATCGATTGCCGGATCAGCAACGCCGTGCGCTGCGTGCCGCCGCAGAACAAGCCGTTGCCGATCGAGATCAACACTTGCCGAAAGTTCCTGGTGGCGACGATCGCGACCATGCCCAGGCTGCGCGCCATCGTCCTGCTCGGCCGCATCGCGCATGAATCGACGGTGAAGGCGCTCGGCCTGCGCAATGCCACTGCGCCCTTTACGCACGGTGCGGTGCACAAGGCAGGCAATATCCGCCTCTACGACAGCTACCACTGCTCACGCTACAACACGAATACCGGCGTGCTCACGCCAAAGATGTTCCGCGACGTATTCGCTCAGGTGCGCGCGGACTTGGATCGCTGATCCGGTAGGGGTGGGCAAAGCGCAGCGTGCCCACCTTTCTTGCACCGACCGTAAATGGTGGGCACGCTGCGCTTTGCCCACCCTACAAATCTAATTGCTTACCGGATTTTCCCGCAGCCATTCCAGCACGTCGCCGGCGTTCCGGTCGGGCGGGAACACGGGATAGAAGACGTGGGTGATGCGCCCGTCGTCGATGATCAGCGCCAGCCGCCTGATCAGCGTCAGCCCCGCCACCTCCATGGTCGGCAGTTTGAGCGCTCGCGTCAGCTCGAGCGTCTCGTCCGAGAGCACCGGAAACGGCAGATGCAGGCGCGAGGCCATCTCGGTCTGGTATTCGTTGCTCTGCGTCGAGAGGCCGAACACGTGGCTGGCTCCGGCGGCCTTGAGCTCGGCGAACAGGTCGCGGAAGGCGCAGGTCTGCGGCGTGCAGCCGCGCGCACCTGGGATCATGTCCCAGTCGTCGACGAGCGCAATCTTGCCGGGCTCGCCGGTGCGCGGATAAGCGAACACCACGGTGCGTCCCTTCAGCGAAGACAGTGTCACTGACGTATCGTCGGTCGCCACCAGGCTGACTGGCGGGATCGCCATGCCCTCCAGATGCGCGGCGCCGCCATCATCGGTCGGCGCGGGGATCTTGCTCCAGTCGACTTCAAGCAGGTTTGGTTGAGCCATCTTACGCTCCGTCATGTGGCGAATGGCGAGTAGCGAATGGCGAATAGGGAAGGTCTCCGCCACTATTCGCCATTCGCC
Organism: Bradyrhizobium sp. Arg237L; assembly: GCF_029990105.1. NCBI lineage: Bacteria > Pseudomonadati > Pseudomonadota > Alphaproteobacteria > Hyphomicrobiales > Nitrobacteraceae > Bradyrhizobium > Bradyrhizobium sp. Arg237L. Next base: position 29,345 of record NZ_JAQMIL010000057.1, read on the forward strand.
ACTCGCTATTCGCTTATCTCACCCCCGCGCGCGCAGCAGGCGGCCCTTCTCGCGGCCCCAGTCACGCTTCTTTTCGGTCTCGCGCTTGTCGTGCAGCTTCTTGCCCTTGGCGACCGCGAGCAACAGCTTAGCGCGACCGCGTTCGTTGAAATAGAGCTTCAGCGGGATCAGCGTCATGCCTTCGCGATCGACCGCGCCCATCAACTTGCTGATCTGCTTCTTGTGAAGCAGCAATTTGCGCGGGCGCTTCGGCTCGTGATTGAAGCGGTTGGCCTGCAGGTATTCCGGGATATTGGCGTTGATCAGCCATATCTCGCCGTTCTTGGAATCCGCATAGGACTCCGCGATCGTGCTCTTGCCGCCGCGGATCGACTTCACCTCGGTGCCGGTCAGTGCAATGCCCGCCTCGATGGTGTCCTCGATCGCATAGTTGAAGCGCGCCTTGCGATTCTCGGCGACGACTTTGATCGGACGTTCGTTTTTCTCGGCCACTTCAGGATTTCTTGAGGAGATCGCGAATTTCGGTCAACAATTCTTCCTGCCGGGTCAATTTCGCCGGCGCCGGCGCTGCCTCTTGGCTGCGCTTCAACTGGTTCATGAGCCGGATCACGATGAACAGCACGAAGGCGACGATCAGGAAATTCAGGGTCAGCGTCAGGAAACTGCCCCAAGCCAATACGGCACCTTGCTTCTTGGCGTCCGCGAGGTTGCTGGCGGTAACCGCCTTCGACAGCGGCGTGAAGTAGTTGGAGAAGTCGAGCCCGCCGGTGATCGCGCCGATCACGGGCATGATCACGTCGCCGACCAGCGAATTCACGATCGCGCCGAAGGCCGCGCCGATGATGACGCCGACCGCGAGGTCGACGACATTGCCCTTCATCGCGAACTCTTGGAATTCCTTGAGCATGCGAAGCCCCTTCTCCTCGACCTGGCCGACCGGACCAGCCAGGCGCCACCCGACGTGCTTTAGTTAATCAGGCCGGCATGCACCATGGCACTGCGCACGGCCACGCGCGTGGATTCGGCAACCGGCACCATCGGCAGCCGCAGCCGCTCCTCCAGTTTGCCCAGCAGCGACATCGCGTATTTCACCGGCCCGGGATTGCTCTCGACGAAGAGGTTGGTGTGCAGCGGCATCAACTTGTCGTGCAGCTTCAGCGCGGTCGCGACATCGCCCTTCTGCCAGGCGGCATGGAACTCGGCGCATAGCCGCGGCGCCACGTTCGAGGTCACGGAGATGCAACCATGGCCGCCATGGGCCATGTAGCCGAGCACGGTCGCGTCCTCGCCCGAGAGCTGGTTGAAATCCTCGCCCATCGCCGCCCGCTGCTGCGACACCCTCACCATGCTCGCGGTGGCGTCCTTGACGCCGGCGATGTTCTTCAGTTCCCACAGCCGCATCATCGTGTCGACCGACATGTCGATCACCGAGCGCGGCGGGATATTGTAGATAATGATCGGGATTCCAATCGCATCGTTGATCGCCTTGAAGTGCTGGTAGAGCCCCTCCTGGGTCGGCTTGTTGTAATAGGGGGTGACGACCAGCACGGCGTCGGCGCCGGCCTGCTCGGCGTGCTCGGACAGCTCGATCGCCTCCTTGGTCGAATTGGAACCGGCGCCCGCGATGACGGGCACCCTGCCCTTGGCCTCACTGACGCACCATTCGACCACCCGCTTGTGCTCGTCATGGCTGAGCGTCGGGCTTTCGCCCGTGGTGCCGACCGGAACCAGGCCGTTGGTGCCCTCGGATATCTGCCAGTTCACCAAGGAGCGAAAGGCCGCCTCGTCCACGGAGCCGTTCTTGAATGGCGTCACCAAAGCGGTGAACGAGCCGCGGAATTTTGTCTTGGCTGCCATGGACTTCCTCCAAACACTTCTAAGGGTTGCGGCGCGGGTCAGAAAGGCCAATTCATATCGAGTCCGGCGGCCAGGCGAAAGGGCCGCAGTCCCCGTCCCATTGCCAGCCGCGATTTTGCCGCTGTCATGGCGCAAATATCGCTTCCGCGACACTTTTAGCAATTTGTCCACATATTCAATCAAATACAGCTAAGGCCTCAGCGATCAGATGATTCGCCGCCGCAGAGGAAAGCCGTGACCCCTTCCCCCCGCGCTGCCGCATTGCGATCGACCGCCTTGGCGACATCGCTAGCGTTGGCCTTCGCCCTGGCCGCGATGGCAGAAGCCGCGGCCGGCCCAAATGTTCCCTTGCCAAAGCCGCGGCCGATCGCGCGCAGCGTGGTTCCGAAAACCACGCCTGCCACCACCACACCCGCAGCCGCCAAGAATACCGCCACCGCTCCCAAAGCTACATCGTCCAACGCACCTGCTCCGCCCCCAGCCCATTTGGCGCCGGCCACGCGCCAGCATGCGGCGCCGGCGCGGAGCAAGCCGACGGTGCCTGCCGCTGTGGCCGCGACCTCATCGACTTCGCAGAGCGACAAGGACGCGCTCGAGAACGTCATCGAGCTCGTCCGCAAGCAGAAGCCCGGCGATGCGACCCAGGTCGAGGCGACGATCTCCGACCCCGTCGCCAGAAAGCTCGCCGAGTGGCTGATCCTGCGCAGCGAAAACAACGGCGCCTCGGTCGAACGCTACCGCGCCTTCATCTCCGCCAACCCGAGCTGGCCCTCGCAGACCTTCTTGCGCCGCCGTCTCGAGGCTGCGCTTTGGGACGACCGCCGCGAGGATGCCGCGGTCTGGTCGTGGTTCGAGAACGAGTCGCCGGTGTCGGCCAAGGGCCGGTTCGCGCTGGCCAAAGCGATGCTCGCACGCGGCGACCGCGCCAATGCCGAGCGGCTGGCGCGCGAAGCCTGGCGCAGCGATCCCATGAGCGAGGACACGGAAACCACCGCGCTCGACCTGTTCGGGGCGCTGCTCACCGCCGGCGATCACAAGGCGCGCATGGACACGATGCTCTATGGCACCGAGCAGGAGGCTGCTGGCCTGCGCGCGGCCAAGCGGCTGGGCTCGGGCTATCTCGCGCTCGCCAAGGCACGGATCGGCGCCAACAAGAGAGCATCCAACCTGAGGGCGCTATTGGAAGCGGTGCCGCGCGAACTGCACGGCGACACCGGCTATCTGTTCGCCCGGATCCAGTTGCTCCGCCGCGAGGAAAAGTTCGCGGAAGCGGCGCAGTTGATGCTGAGCACGCCGAAGGATCCGGCGAGGCTGTTCAATGTCGACGAATGGTGGATCGAGCGGCGCCTGCTGGCGCGCAAGATGATCGACGTCGGCGAGAACCGCACCGCCTATCTGATCGCGCGCGATGCGGCGCTGCCCGCACGCGACATCTACAAGACCGAGCAGGAGTTCACCGCCGGCTGGATCGCGCTGCGCTTCCTCAGAGATCCCGGGCTCGCCGCGCAGCATTTCGCCCGCATCGGCGTTGGCAGCGTCAATCCAACCGCGCTGGCGCGCGCCGGCTATTGGCAAGGCCGCGCCGCCGAAGCCGCCGGCCGCAACCAGGAGGCGCGCGCGGCCTATCTGCGCGCGGCCGAGCAATCGACCAGCTATTACGGACAGCTCGCGCGGGCCAAGCTCGGCTTGCCGCAGATCGAGCTGAACGGTGTCCCGGGCGCACGCGGCCGCGGCGTCGAACGGTTGGAGATCGTGCGCGCGGCGCAACTGCTCTATGAGCTCGACGAGCGCGAGTTCGCAATTCCCCTGCTCGCCGACATGGGCGAGAACGGCGACCCTGAGGCGCTGGTCGGGCTCGGCGAACTGACGGCGCGCTACAGCGATGCGCGCGGCATGCTGTTGATGGGCAAGGCCGCGCTCAACCGTGGTCTGCCGTTCGACTTCTACGCCTATCCCATCAACGGGATTCCGTCCTTCAGGTCGATCGGCCCGGACATCGAGCGGAGCATCGTCTATGCGATCGCGCGGCAGGAGAGCGCGTTCAATCCGGCCGTGGTTTCGCCGGCGCAAGCCTATGGGCTGATGCAAGTCACGCCGGATGCGGGGCGCTATGTCTGCAAGCGCGCCGGCGTCGCGTTTGATCTGAACCGGATGAAGACCGACTCGGTCTACAACGCCGCGCTTGGCGCCGCCGAGCTCGGCGGATTGCTGGAGGACTATCGCGGCTCCTACATCCTCACCTTCGCGGCCTACAATGCCGGCCGCGGCAGCGTGCGGAAATGGATCGATCGCTACGGTGACCCGCGCGATCCCAAGGTCGACGCGGTCGACTGGGTCGAGCTGATCCCGTTCTCCGAGACGCGCAACTATGTGCAGCGGATCATGGAGAACCTGCAGGTCTATCGCGCGCGGTTCGGTGGCGGCACGCGGCTGCAGATCGAAGCCGACCTCCACCGCGGTGCCAGCGTCGAATAGGCGAATAGCGAATAGAGAGTGGCGAATGGCAGGGCAGGTTGGCGGTCCCGAGCAGCGCGCTTAACGACAGATGCGGCGACCCTGCTGTTGCGAACACACGGAGGCCCTGGGCTGGTTCGGAGTGCCATCTGTGAGCGCGAAGAAGGGCGAGATCGTCTGAGCCGGGCTGCAAGCCATGGGCGCCGAGACAAGATTGCGGGGAACAGGGAACCCAGAGGGCTTTCAACCGCCTGAGAGGCCGTTCCGCGTTATTTCTCGACACCGGTAAATGTTAGGGTTCAGCCAGCCGTGACAGCCTGCCCTATCCCCTGGCAAGCCGATCGCACCATAACTCTTTGAAATAACTAGAATTACTGCAAAAATCCACTTTCAAGATCAGCACTGTCCGATCGAGTCGCGTGTTAAACGTCAGATGTTATCCACAGCGTAATCAGGCCTCGGGTCGCCAACGCCAGCGCACAGTCCGGTGTCCCCTCAATCTGCCGCTTGCGGCTCGCCCGCGCGTCGTGCATATCGGCGCAGCCGGAGACGTGGCCGAGTGGCTGAAGGCGGCGGTTTGCTAAACCGTTATAGGCTTGTAAAGGCCTATCGAGGGTTCGAATCCCTCCGTCTCCGCCATTTGCACTCTATAGTTCGATATTGCCTCCGATCACCGCATTCTACCAAGCGGGTCTAGCACCGCTGATTCTACTGTCTTGGAGACTAGTTCGGCGCAATCAGGCGGCTTACGACCCCAAAGCGGACCTGACGCGTCGGTGCAGTCCGTCGGGCGACTAAGCAGGAACGTATGTCAGCCTGACCGTGTCCTCGCCAACGAGATCGGTGGAAACAAGGCGGAGCGGCGGTCGGGGACCGGCGAAGAATGGCTTGCCGCGACCAAGCACGATGGGGTGGAAGTAGAGTCGATACTCATCGATAAGACCAAGGTCGGTTAGGCTTTGTGCCAGGTCCGGGCCGGAAACTGTAATCTCTCCAACAAGCCGAGCCTTCAGGCCACGTATCACCGCCTCGATGTTATCCTCGACAAGTGTGGCGTTGGGGCCGACTGAGTTCAACGAGCGCGACACGACCCACTTCGGTTGGCGCCGCCACGCCGCCGCGAACTCGTGATGCTCCGCATTCCACTCAGGACGGTCTTCGTCCCAATAACGCATAACCTCGTACATGCGGCGACCGTACACACTGCCGGTCAGGTCGCGCACGTGCTCTATCCAGTGACGAAAGAGTGCGGAACTTGGCGCAAATTCCTGGTGATCGACATAACCGTCCAAGGACTGGTTCATTCCGAAGACGATCTTTGCCATGCTACCAAATCTCCATCCCAAGATCTTCACGATAGTATGAACAGAGTGATGCAGAAAGTGGAGTTGGCCGCAAACTGCGTGCCGCGTTGTCGATGCCGGTAAGATATGTGATCGGACAGAGCGGCTACATCCTGTATGCAGAAATCAATTCTGATTACACCCGCCGACCCGAGCCGGAGAACTGCTGCCCGCGCTCAAGAAGGCGGCGAACGTCTCCGCTTAAGATCGTTCGTGCAGGGCGCCGGCATCACGCTGCAGGTGCCCTCGCCGTCTAGCTAACGTGCGGCCCCTCCCGCTCGGCTTTTTACTTGCGATACTGCGCCGGAGGCTGCGGGTTGTTCGCCGGATTGGTGTCGTGCTTGGAAAGTCGCGTGATCAGCTTGCCGCCGACAAGGGGCTGCAAGTCTGCTTCCAGCGCGTCAGCGAGCGGCTTGGCATAGACTTCATTACCGTCAACATAGAGCGTGAACGACTTGACGTATTTCGCCTGCTTTTCAGGATCCTCGATCGTCGCTTTGGTCCATGCGTAAAGCGGATAGTTTTCGGTGCCCCGCTTCTCAGCTTCAGCCACATAGTCGGCGAAGGCATCGAACTGAGACTTCATCGTCGCATGATGTCTGGCGAGGATGTCCGCCAGCGGCTTGATTGCCGGATTGTCGGGATCGCGCCGCGCCACTCCGGCAAGCTCGTCGCCGAGATAGATCCGCACCTGGAATTCCCATTGCTTACTCATCGTTGGCTTCCCCGAGGCCGTCACGAGCTCGCCTCGTCGGCTATCTAAACAGATGTACGCTACGGACCATCGGCCAAGCTCCCGACCAATCGCCCTTGATGCGACGCCGTCCTCTCGCGGTCCAGACAAAAGTGGTTGAATACCTTCGCAGAAATCGCCAAGCGGGATGCATCTCCGCAAACACCGGTCAGCCGATCCGCATCGAAAGCTCGACGTCCCCACCGAATGGCGTGGACATGTAACCGTTCGCGGGCGAGCGAACATGCGCCAGGTAGTCGGGGCTGTAGTCAGCGTTGTCGGCGACGATGAAGGCGCCCGGCCGGAGGCGGCGCTCCACCAGGCTCAGTATCTCGGGATAGAGCGCCTTGGCGCCGTCGAGCAGCAGCAGGTCGATCGTTTCGGGGAGATCGACGCTCAGCGTCTGCAAGGCATCTCCTTCTCGGATCTCCACGAGGTCGATGAGACCGCCGGCGGTCAGATTGTCGCGGGCCCGTGCGGCCTTGGACGGCTCGAACTCGCTGGAGATCAGGCGGCCACCGCCATTGTCCCGCAGCGCTGCGGCGAGATGCAGTGTCGAGATGCCGAACGAAGTCCCGAACTCGACGATCACCCGCGCGCCGCCGCCTCGCGCCAGCATGTAGAGCAGCGCGCCGGTCTCTCGCGAGACCGCGAGCGGAAGATCTTTCAGCCGGCCGTAGAACTCGCGGTAGTCGGTCTTGCTTCGCATCAGACGCGAATGCTCCTCGCTGGAGAGATCGGCCACTGCAGGATTGGCCGCGGGCGAAGCCGCATCGGCCTCTTCGAATAAGCGATCCAGCAAGGGAGCAAGCGGGATGGTGGTCAGGGTGGTCATGCAGGTCTCCACTCTCGGATGAGCGCGTTCTTGCGCCGGATCAGAAATACGACTAATCCCTCGCATTTCCTATTCGCATTACCAGGCCACTCCATGACCGATCGGCGAAGTACCCGGATTTCCTCACGAAAACAGCCCAAGCAGGCGCGCTCGGCGGAGCTCGTCGCCGCGATTTTGGATGCTGCTGTTCAGGTTTTGGCGAAGGAAGGCGCGCAGCGCTTCACCACGGCGCGCGTGGCCGAGAAGGCCGGAGTCAGTATCGGATCGCTGTACCAGTATTTTCCGAACAAGGCGGCGATCCTCTTCCGACTGCAGAGCGACGAATGGCGGCAGACGACCGACCTGTTGCGCGGAATCCTCGAGGACAACCAGCGACCGCCGCTCGAACGGCTGCGCACCCTGGTCCACGCCTTCGTGCGCTCGGAGTGTGATGAAGCCGCGATGCGTGTGGCGCTCAATGACGCCGCCCCTCTCTATCGCGATGCGCCCGAAGCGCAGCAAGCGATGGCGTCGGGCGAGCGCATTGTCCAGGTCTTCATGCAGGAGGCGTTGCCCGAGGCATCAGAAGCAACTCGCGCGTTGGCCGGCGACCTGATCACGACGACGCTGACCGAGGTGGGCAAGCAGTTCTCGGAGACCCCTCGCTCGCCCACAGAGATCGAAGCCTATGGCGACGCCATGGCCGATATGTTCTGCGCGTACCTTAAAGATCTCGGGCACTGCTGAGATCGGCGGCAGAGCCGATCGCAACGGACCGATCAGCGCCGCGGCCAAGGATGATCGCGGCGACGAGCTCCGCCGGCTTAGTGCGCCGTCATCCAGGCGCGGGCTTCGCGCTGCGCCGCGGCGATCTCGGCTTCCGTCATCTGCTCGGCGATCTCGCGCCGCATCACCATGGCATCCGTACGGCCCTTCAGGGCGGCAAGGTTGAACCACTTGTGCGCCGCGACCAGGTTGACCACGCCGGAACGGCCGCTCGCCCAGTAGAGACCACGCTCGAACAGCACGTCCGAGATCGCGGTCGCGTCCACCGGAATGGCCGTCTCCAGATTGATATGTCCCTGAAACATTCTCGTAGCTCCCCTTTTTTGTTGTTGGCCGCTCTCCCCCGAGCGCGGCCCCCGTCCACATCTAACGCCTTACTTCCCCAACGCCGTTTGCCGGCTTGTTGAGGGAGATCATGACGGGCAAATTTGAAAAGCAGTTTAAGTATCGCGATGAACGGGGTGTAAACGCGGGGGGCGCGGCGAGTTCCCGAAATCCGAGAAGTGCCTGCAGCACAATGGTTTATGCGCAATGGTGAAGTCTGGTTTACCCTGGCGGTTGGCGGAACGATAACCATCGCGCGCAAACGCCAACTGGACGCGGCAGCACCGCCGCCCGCCATACGGCAGCGGAAGCCAACCGGTCGTCATGTGGGAGAGATCAGGCAATAAAAAAGCCGGCACCAAACGGCCGGCTATTGGAACGAGGGCGTCGGCGAACACGTCAGGATCAGATCTCACGATGGGCCTTGGGCCCTGTGAAATTGCGGAGCCGAATAGAGGTCCGCACCGAACGAAGAAACCTGTTTCTTCTGCCGGATCGACTTCGAAGGGCAAGCCCTTCTTATAAGGCGATCCAGCCGTTTGACCTGATGTCTCGCCGACACCCTCTTTCGTCAACCGGATCCGCCTGAGTGGATTGCTCCAAGGAAGCAGATCGTCCGAAGGTCCGGGTGACGGGCCGGCGTCAATCCGCCGGCATCCTCTCTCGGGCGAGAGTTACTTCTTCTTCTTCGCGACCTTCTTGGTCTTCTTCGCAGTCTTCTTCACTGCGCTCTTCGCCTTCTTCGCCTTCTTAGCTTTCTTCGCCATGTTGCCCTCCAATATCGTGAGATGGCTATACTTCGCTGCGTGCACTCGGGAATCGAGATGCACTGCATCCCGAATACACCAACACATCGAAAAAAACAGCGTCCAGCTTAAGGAAGTGTTGATGTTACGAGGCGCGAGAAGTATGCGCGCGCCAAGCGCAAGCGCGACGTTGCGCTGACGCGGTGATGCAGGAAATGCAGAGTCGATCGACATCGACACTCATCGCGAATGCAGAAAGTGCCTGTGCCACAGGCATTTCTTGAATTCTCGTTTCTTCGCGCATGATGCGACGGAGATGTCGGCGCAACTCACGAGGCCTGCCGAGAAGGCGTTGCGCAGGCGTTGAGACGCCAATTCCGGCTACAAAAAAAATTTCGTGGGTAAGCCGTATCGGCGGCATCTCCGCCCGCCGAAACGGCCTTTTCGGACGAATCTCGGCCGACCGATTCGGTGGAGGGACGATCCCGACGCGGTGATTGAAGGCGTGAGAAGCGAGCCGCGGACGCCTTCGCGCATCGCACAGAGCGCCTGCTGCGATGCCGTTCGCGTCCGCGAGCGATGCGTTCAGAGGCCGAGCTTCGACTTCAGGAGATCGTTCACAGCCTGCGGGTTGGCCTTGCCGCCAGACGACTTCATCACCTGTCCGACGAACCAGCCGATCATCTGCGGCTTCGCTTTCGCCTGCGCCACCTTGTCCGGATTGGCGGCGACGATGTCGTCGACCACCTTCTCGATCGCGCCGAGGTCAGTGACCTGCTTCATGCCGCGCGCTTCGACGAGCGCACGGGGATCGCCGCCTTCCTGCCAGACGATCTCGAACAGGTCCTTGGCGATCTTGCCGGAAATCGTCCCCTCGCCGATCAGGTCGATGATCGCGGCAAGCTGCTCGGAGGAGACGGGCGAGCCCGTAATATCCCGGCCTTCCTTGTTGAGGCGCCCGAACAGTTCGTTGATCACCCAGTTGGCCGCGAGCTTGCCGTCGCGCGCACGGTCGGCGAGGCGGGCAAGCACCGTCTCATAGAACTCCGCGCTCTCGCGCTCGGCGACCAGCACGCCGGCGTCATAGGGCGACAGCGCGAAGTCGGAGATGAAGCGCGCCTTTTTCTGATCGGGCAGCTCGGGCAGCTCGGTCTTCAGCTCGTCGACGAACGCCTGGCTGAACTCCAGCGGCAACAGGTCGGGATCGGGAAAATAACGATAGTCGTGCGCCTCTTCCTTGGAGCGCATCGAGCGCGTTTCGCCCTTGCCCGGATCGAATAGCCGCGTCTCCTGGTCGATGCTGCCGCCGTCCTCGAGGATCTCGATCTGGCGCCGCGCCTCATACTCGATCGCCTGGCCGATGAAGTTGATCGAGTTCATGTTCTTGATCTCGCAGCGGGTGCCGAGCGGGCCGCCCGGCTTGCGCACGGAGACGTTGACGTCGGCGCGCAAGCTTCCCTTCTCCATGTCGCCGTCGCAGGTGCCGAGATAGCGCAGGATCGAGCGCAGCTTGGCGACGTAAGCCTTGGCCTGCTCGGCATCTCGGATGTCGGGCTTGGAGACGATCTCCATCAGCGCGACGCCGGAGCGATTGAGGTCGACATAGGACATCGTCGGCGACTGGTCGTGCAGCGACTTGCCGGCGTCCTGCTCCAGATGCAGCCGCTCGATGCCGACGGTGACGCTGCGGCCGCCTTCGAGCTCGACCAGCACCTCGCCCTCGCCCACGATCGGCGACTTGTACTGGCTGATCTGGTAGCCCTGCGGCAGGTCGGGATAGAAATAATTCTTGCGGTCGAACACCGAGCGCAGGTTGATCCTGGCATTCAGCCCGAGCCCGGTGCGCACTGCCTGCCGCACGCATTCCCCGTTGATCACGGGCAGCATGCCCGGCATCGCCGCGTCCACCAGCGAGACATGGCTGTTCGGCTCGCCGCCGAACGCGGTCGAGGCGCCCGAGAACAGCTTTGAATTGGAGACGACCTGGGCATGGATCTCCATGCCGATCACCATCTCCCAGTCGCCGGTCGCGCCCTTGATGAGCTTGTGTGATGTGACAGGTGCGTTCATTGGTCTCGGTTTCCGGACAATTGATATCTGGGACGGCTTTGGGCTTCGCGCAACGGACCGCGGCAGTCAAGCCGGAGAGCATGATCCGGAAAAGATCATGCTCAAACAAAGGGATTCGGGTGGTCAAAGCCCGCGTCGAAACGCCTGGTAGGACTTGCTCAGGCGGAGTGCGTCGGCCCCGCCCGCGATCAAGAGGTCGACCTGTTCCGGCGGCAGCGCGAACCGCGTCGGGATCGCGTTCAGGATGCCGGCGCGCTCTTCGCCCAACTGATCGAAGCCGAGCCGCTCGACATAGATGTGGACGTCACCGCATTGCCAGTTGCCGCCGACGCCAAGGCGGGCGCGATCGGCCGCCGACAGTCCGCACCGCCACCGCTTCAGCTTGCCCGACCATTCGGTGGCAAGCCCCGAGAATGCCGCGTAGCTCGAGCGCACGCTGGCATCGATGGCGGTGTCGGCCGCCGCCGCAACCAGCTCCGCCCCGCTCGGGCCTTCGAGGCGCTGCGCGAAATCGCCGGATATGCCGCGCCCGGCATCGACCACCATGAACAGGATCCGCTGGAGCTTCACCGCCTGCCGCTCCGTCAACGGCTGGTACGGCCGCTCCGCTGCCAACAGCCCGATGGTGAGACCGGACAGGCCAAAATTGTCGACGAGCCCGCCGTCCAGCAGCTTCACGTAGCGCATGGAGCCGTCGCGGTAGCGCGCATTGGCCTCGGCGAACGAGCGCAGCAATGGCTGCGCGTTCGGGTCGCGCCGCACGCGTTCGAGCCAGGCCGGCAGCGGCTTCGAGCAGCCGCCGGGATAGGTCTCCAACACGATCGGCGCGAACGCGAGCGGCACCGCGGCCGATGCGGCAACCGCTTCGGACACACGGTAGGAGCGGATGTCGCTGCACAGTGCGTCAAAGGAGGTCTTTCCGAACACGAACGGCGTGCGGTTATAGATGTCGGAGGCGTTGATCCAGACCTTTGGCCGCCGGTCCTCGCGCAGCGCATCGAACCGCGCGCCGTCGAACAGGTTCTGGTCCAGCCACTCGGTGAGCTGGCTGTTGTTGACGCCACCGGCGAGCGCACGGCCGATATTGCCGAGCGAGACATTGGTCCTCAGCCCCTCCTCCGCATTCCGCAACAGGAAGCGTTCGCGGAAATCGTCGAGCGCGGCGCGCTTCTTCAGACCGAAATAGGCGGCGGTGATCGAGCCGCCGGACACGCCGGAGACGAAGTCGACACGATCGAGCAGGGTCTTCGCTTGGTTAGAACCGCCGTGAGAGCGATCGAGCTCCTTGAGCACGCCGAACGAGAAGGCCGCCGCGCGCGTGCCGCCGCCCGAGAAGGACAGCGCGACCAGCACGTCGTCGTCATAGCTTGGGATGTCGCGCCCGAGATTGCTGTCGGCGAGCGCATTGGCAAGCGGCACGTTGCTCGGCAGGTTGTAGACGGTTGCGCATCCGGCAAGCGCCACCGCAAAACTGGCCGCCAGTATCGTCGACAGCCACGCCCCTATGCCCGATCTACGCACAAACACCCTCTTGCCGCGCCCCCGCCACGCTTCCCTATCGCGGGCAATCTGGGCGCCCGCGTGGCGCGCAAAGACAGGGCCAATGTCCATCCGGGCGAATTGAATTGCGGTCAAGTAAAGAAACCGCGTCAAAATGAACCACGAAAGCCTTCACAACTTGGAGAGGTTAGAGCGTTTTCGAGCGAAGTGGACACCGGTTCGCGTAGCAATCAAGTTTACGCAGATTGCGTAGACTTATCTGCGCAGAAAACGCGTCAAACAACAATCTAGAGCAGCGCAGAGACGATCCGCTCCCACTCGGCATCGAGGGCATCCTTGGCCACCGGTTGGCCCGCCCGGCGGTACCAGTAGCCGGCATTGCCGACATCGCCCTCGACGCGATGTAGATAGGCGTGCACCCAGGCGGCCTCGGCGGTGCTTTCGTCCTGCACGATGCGGTGCGCCTTGTCCCAATTGCCTTTCGCCGCCCACCACAGCGCCGCCAGCGGCGGCGACAGCGAAGGCTCCGGCGCGGCGTCGTTGAGGCTGGCGCGGAAATCGGCCATCTCACCACCACCTCGGCGGCGTAGAGCGTCCGGCCGCCTGCTCGATCACTTCGCCGAGCGAGAACAGCGTCTCTTCATCGAAGGCGCGCCCGATCAGTTGCAGCCCGAGCGGCAAGCCCTGCGCATCCTTGCCGGCGGGGACCGCGATGCCGGGCAGGCCTGCCATGTTCACGGTCACCGTGAAGATGTCGTTGAGATACATCTCGACCGGGTCAGTGCCGCCCTTCTCGCCGACGCCGAACGCCGCCGACGGCGTTGCCGGCGTCAAGATCGCGTTCACGCCCTTGACGAAGCAGTCCTCGAAGTCGTTCTTGATCAGCGTGCGCACCTTCTGCGCGCGCAGGTAATAGGCGTCGTAATAGCCGGCCGAGAGCACATAGGTGCCGATCATGACGCGGCGCCGTACCTCATCGCCAAACCCTTCGGCGCGGGTGCTTTCATACATCTCGCCGATGCTGCGGCCGGGCACGCGCAGGCCGTAGCGAACACCGTCGTAGCGCGCCAGGTTCGACGAGGCTTCCGCCGGCGCCACGATATAGTACGCCGGCAGTGCGTATTTGGTGTGCGGCAGCGACACCTCGACCAGCTCGGCGCCGGCGGCCTTCAGCCATGCCGCACCGTCACTCCAGAGCTTCTCGATCTCCGCCGGCATGCCGTCGAGACGGTACTCCTTGGGGATACCGATCTTCATCCCCTTCACCGACTTGCCGATCGCAGCCTCGTAATCGGGCACGCCAATGTTGACCGAGGTGGTGTCCTTCGGATCATGCCCCGCCATCGAGCGCATCAGGATCGCGGAATCGCGCACCGTGCGCGCGATCGGGCCGGCCTGGTCGAGCGAGGACGCGAATGCGACGATGCCCCAGCGCGAGCAGCGGCCATAGGTCGGCTTCACGCCGACGGTTGCGGTGAACGCGGCCGGCTGGCGGATCGAGCCGCCGGTGTCGGTCGCGGTCGCGCCCATGCAGAGCAATGCGGCGACGGCGGACGCCGAGCCGCCGGAGGAGCCGCCCGGCACCAGATGCGTGTTGGAGCCCTCGCGCCGCCACGGATTGACCACCGGGCCGAAGCACGAGGTCTCGTTCGACGAGCCCATCGCGAACTCGTCATTGTTGAGCTTGCCGAGCAGGATCGCGCCGTCGCGCCAGAGCTGCGAGGTCACGGTCGATTCGTAAGGCGGCACGAAATTGCCGAGGATCTTCGAGCACGCCGTGGTGCGGATATCGCGCGTCGCGAACAGGTCCTTGATGCCGAGCGGGATGCCGGCGAGCGGACCGCCATCGCCCTTGCCGATCTGCTCGTCGGCGGCTTTGGCCATCTCGCGTGCGCGGTCGGGCGTCTCCAGCACATAGGCGTTGAGCACGCGCGCCGCTTCGATCGCGGCAAGATGCGCGTCGGTGAGCTCGCGTGCGGTGAAGGATTTGCTCGCCAGGCCCTCGCGGGCCTCGGCGATCGTCAGCGATGTCAAATCGGTCATCTATTTATTGATCGGGCTGCAGAAGAACGGAGACAGGGTCTTGTCGTCGGCGGGGTCGTCCTTTTTGGCGCGCGCCTTGTCGGCGGCCTCGAGCTGATCCAGCACGGTTTGCATCACCGCATTCGGATCGGCGGCCTTGCCCTGCCGCTCCATCACGTCGAGATAGTTCATGTAGGCCTGATAGGCTTTTTCATCGTCGCAGAGCAGACACATCGGACTTCCCGCAAAACAACAGAGAGAGGAGCTTACTCGACGACCTTCGGCACCAGGAAGAAGTGATTCTCGGTGGCCGGCGCATTGCGGACGATATCATCCGCAATCTCGCCGTCATTGACCACGTCGGCACGCTTCTTCATCTCCATCGGAGTGACCGAGGTCATCGGTTCGACGCCCTCGACATTCACCTCCGAAAGCTGCTCGACGAAGGCGAGCATCGCGTTCAGCTCGCCCTGCAGATGGGGAACTTCAGCCTCGGAGACCGCGATCCGCGCAAGCTGCGCGATGCGGCGGACGGTCGTGGCGTCGACTGACATTATATAAGGCCTTTGGGCAGCAACATCAGCCCGCCGTATAGCAGACGCCGGTTTTGCGCCGCAACCCGCAGGGAACGTAGCCGTCTCTCCAATGAGAGAGCCCCGTAGCCCGGGTGGAGCGTCAGCGTAACCCGGGGCCGCCCGTAAATATTGATGCAGGTGTCCCGGGTTGCGCGTTCCGCTCCACCCGGGCTACGAAGCAAGCGATGTGGCGCTAGCGGGCCAATTTGCCCATCCGCGCCAGTGCCTCGCCGGCCAGCGTCCGGGTCAGCTCGGCCGCCGGCATTTCGCGGCCCAATGGCAGCGCCTGCCCGGCCCACATATTGGTGAAATCGACCCTGCCGAGTTTTTCGGCAGCCATCTTCAACGGCGCCAGCGCGGTTGCGGCATGCGGAAAGGCCGGCGCATCCGGCGAGATTGGCCCGATCTCTGACATCACGCGGTTGGCGACCCCGCGCGCCGGCCGCCCCGTCATCACATTGGTGATCACGGTGGAATCGTCCCTCGCCTGCGCCAGCGCTGCACGCGCCGCCGGGCCCACCCTGGATTCCGGGCAGCGCAGATAGGCACTGCCGATCTGCACGCCGGAGGCGCCCAGCGCGAACGCCGCCGCGATCCCGCGTCCGTCCGCGATGCCGCCGGCCGCGATCACCGGCACCTTCACCGCATCGACCACCTGCGGCACCAGCGCGAAGATGCCGGGCTGCTCGGCAATATTGTCGGTCAGGAACATGCCGCGATGGCCGCCCGCCTCCGCGCCTTGCGCGATGATGACATCGGCGCCGTGCTCCTCGAGCCAGACCGCTTCCTTCACGATCGTCGCCGACGACATCACGATCGCGCCCGCTTCCTTCACGCGCCTGAGCAGCCGCTCCTCCGGCAGACCAAAATGGAAGCTGACGACTTCCAATTTCAATTCCTCGACCATCTCGCACATCGCATCATCGAACGGCGCGCGATTGGCGGCGTTGACGGGCGCCGCGGAATCCAGCCCAAGCTCCTTGTAGTACGCCGCAAGCCGCGCCTTCCAACGCGCCTCGTGCTGCGGATCCGGATCGTCCGGCTGGTGGCAGAAGAAGTTCATGTTGATCGGCGCGGAGACACGCTGGCGGATGATGTTGACCTGCTCGCGCGCCTTCGCCGCCGTGAGCATCGCGCAGGGCAATGAGCCGAGCGCACCGCCTTGCGCGGCCGCGATCACGAGGTCTGCATCCATCACGCCGGCCATCGGCGCCAGCACGATCGGAAACTCGGTCTTGAACAGATCGATAATTCGGCAGTCCGGCCACATGATTCAACTCTCGCGTTGGCTCGTTGCTAGTAACCTTCTCCCACAACGGGAAAAGACGAGATGCGCCGAATGAGGGGTTCTCTCCACGGGCGCACGTGTTCGTGGAGAGAACCCCTCACCCAAGCGAATTCGGTCGCAGCCGCCAGAGATGCCCTCTCCCACAAGGGGCGAGGGCGCATCAACCGGCAGCATCGAGCCACGATCAATTCAGCGCGAAAGCGTTTATTGCCCGAAAACCCCCATCTCGACAGTCAGATTAGGCAGCGCTACCATTCTCTCGAAATGAATACTTGAGAACGCTGCCATCTCAATAATGAAACGCAGGCTGCGATCATGGAACTCACCGACCTCCAGACCTTTGCAACTGTCGCCCGTCTCGGCGGCATCACCCGCGCCGCCGATGAGCTGCACACCGTGCAGTCCAACGTCACCCAGAGGATCAAGGCGCTCGAAGCCGAGATCGGCACCGCGCTGTTCGAGCGGCACAGCCGCGGCATGACGCTGACCGGCGCGGGGCGACGGCTGCTCCCGTATGCGCAACGAATGGCCGCGCTCTCACGCGAAGCGATGCTCGCCGCGCGCGATGATGGCGAGCCGAAGGGACCGCTGGCGATCGGCTCCATGGAGACGACGGCCGCCGTCCGCCTGCCCGTGCTGCTTGCCGAATTCCATCGCCGCTTCCCCGCGGTGCGACTGACCCTGAAGACCGCGACCACGACCGATCTCGTCACTGCCGTGCTTGATGGCACGCTGGACGGCGCCTTCGTGGCCGGTCCGATCGATCACGCCGAGCTCACCTCCACCCTCGCCTTCCGCGAAGAACTGGTGCTGGTCACCGCGCGCCGCTGGGCCAACCTCGCCGCCTTGCGTGCGGGCACGTCGGAATCCGGACCGACCGCGCTGGTGTTCCGCACCGGCTGCACCTATCGGCAGCGGCTCGAGCAGATCTTCACCGACTTGGGCTGGCCGTCGGCCGCACGCTTCGAGCTCGGCACGCTCGACGGCATGGTCGGCTGCGTCGCCGCCGACATGGGCGTGACGCTGTTGCCGCGCGTCGTCGTCGAGCGCAACGCGTTGCATGCCAGCGTCAGCATCCACGCGCTCGATCCATCCTATGCGCGCGCCGAAACGATCTTCATCCAGCGCCGCAGCGCCCATCAATATAGCGCTCTGCAGAGTTTTGCCGCCTGTCTCGACAAGGACGATCAGGTCATCGCGGCCTGACCGCTCGTTCCGCTCCGCGAAATCCGGAAAGCCTTATTTCTGTGACGGAGCCATCACAGGTTTCGCGCGTGCGGGCACCCGTATGGTGCGGGCCCGCCATCAAAAATTTTTGGATCGTGCCCCGCGTCTACGTTAGTATGTGGCGCTTTCTACCAACAACCATAACGTCAACATCTGGGAGGGACTGCGATGCGCACCGCATTCGTGTTGTGCTGTTCTGTTGCTTTGTTGGTTACGGTCGGAACGGCAAGCGCACAAGACTGGACCAAGTCGAAATGGGGGCCGAACGACGAGATCGGCGCCGCCAACTACATGACGCCAGAACTCGTCGTCAAAGCCGCATCATTGGTGAAGACCGGCAAGACCTACGCGCTCGGCATTCCCGTCGATACCAAGACGCCGGCCTATCCGCCGCGCAGCTTCAAGATCACCATCGTTCAGCCCGGACAGGCCGGCAGCTCCGGCATCGGTCCGAACAAGGCGACCTACAATGACGATATCATCGATACCTGGGTCGGCATCGGCAGCCAGCTCGACGGGCTCGGCCATCTCGGCATCGAGCACGTCTACTACAACGGCAACAAGCTCGCCGATTTTGCCGATCCTACGGGCTTGAAGAAGCTCGGCATCGAGAAGGTGCCGCCGATGGTCGCCCGCGGCGTGCTGCTCGACATGGCCGCCTATTACAACACCGACGTGGTCAAGGAGGGCACCGCCTTCAACGTCAAGGAGATCGAGGAAGTCGCGAAGAAACAGGGCGTCGAGATCCGCCAGGGCGACGTCGTGATCTTCCACACCGGCTGGCTTAGCCTGATCGGCAAGGACGACAAGCGCTATTCCGCGGGCGAACCCGGCCTCGGGGTCGAGGGCGCCAATTATCTCACCGGCAAGGGCGTGGTGGCCGTCGGTGCCGACACCTGGGCCGTCGAGACCATCCCGTTCGAAAGCCCCAACGTGTTCGAGGTGCACCAGATCCTGCTTGCCAAGAACGGCACCTACATCCTGGAGAACATGGACACCGCCGAGCTCGCCAAGGACAAGGGGTATGAGTTCCTGTTCGTGCTCGGTCAGCCGCGCTGGCGCGGCGGCGTACAGAGCATGATCAACCCCATCGCGATCCGCTGACATCAGCCGCGAACGCGCTTCCACCTCTCTCCGCTGGGGAGAGGTGGCCCCGTAGCCCGGGTGGAGCGGAGCGCAACCCGGGGGCATTTGCGTCAGCGTCGGCGAGCGTTCCCGGGTTACGCTGCGCTTCACCCGGGCTACCGATCTTCGCCTTCCCGCTGGGGGGAGGTGAAGGGCGGCTTTGCCTCCGCAGGGCACCACGTGTTAATCGCATCCTCATGCCCGCCCCTGTCCTCCCCCTGATCGAAGCTGTCGCGCACTGGCCTGAACGTGGCGCGTTGATCGGGCTCGATCTTGGAACGAAGACCATCGGCGTCGCCGTCTCCGATCCCGATCGCCGGCTGGCTACTGGCGTCGAGACCATCCAGCGCAAGGCGTTCAAGGCCGACGCGGCACGGTTGATGGCGATCGCCGGCGAGCGCAACGTGGTCGGCTTCGTGCTTGGGCTTCCCATCAACATGGATGGCAGCGAGGGGCCGCGGGCGCAATCGACCCGCGCCTTTGCCCGCAACCTCTCCAACCTGACCACGCTCGCGATCGGGCTCTGGGATGAGCGGCTCTCGACGGCGGCGGTCGAACGCGAATTGATCGGCATGGATGTCAGCCGCGCCAGGCGCGCTGAAGTGATCGACGAGCACGCCGCGATCTTCATCCTGCAGGGCGCGCTGGATCGGCTGGCAAAATTGCGGGGCGAGCGCTGAAGCATGGCCGTCGTCATCGCGGCGCTGTTGCCGACATTCCTCTTGATCGTGCTCGGCTTCATCCTGAAGCGGACGCTACTCAAGCCGGAGACGCAATGGCACGGCCTGGAACGGCTGACCTATTACGTGCTGTTCCCGGTGCTTTTGATCCAGACGCTGGTGAAGGCCGACCTGACAAAGGTGCCGATCGGCGGCGTCGGTGGCGCGCTGTTCCTCTCGGCGCTGGCGATGTCGCTACTGTGCCTCGCACTCCGCCCGCTGCTCGCACGCAGCGGCGTCGACGGCCCCGCCTTCACCTCGGTGTTCCAGGGCGCCACCCGCTGGCAGACCTATGTCGCGCTCGCGGTGTCAGGCAGTCTCTACGGCGATGTCGGGCTCGCGCTCGCCTCCGTCGCGATGGTCGCGATCATTCCGCTGGTTAATGTCTTCAGCGTCTCCGTGCTCGCACACTACGCCGCGCCGCAAAAGCAATCGGCCGGCACCATCGTGATGACGGTGGTGAAAAACCCACTGATCTGGGCCTGCGTCGTCGGGCTCCTCTTGAACGTGACCCACTTCCCACTGCCAAAGCTCTGGCATGACGTCGCCGACGCGCTCGGCCGCTCCTCGCTTGCGATCGGCCTGCTCGTCACCGGCGCCGGCCTGCACCTCGAAGGCATGTTCCGTCCGAGCCTCGCCGCCAGCGTCACGGTGTTCCTGAAGCTGATCGCCCTGCCCATGCTTGCTGTGACACTCGGGCTCGCGTTCGGGCTGTCCGGCCCGAGCCTTGTGATCGTCGCCGTCGGCTCGGCGGTACCCACTTCCTCTTCGGCCTATGTGCTCGCCCGCCAGATGGGCGGCGATGCGCCGCTGCTCGCCCAGATCATCACGCTGCAGACGATACTGGCGGCGATTACGATGCCCGTTATCATCGCGCTCGCGGCAAGCGGGCTTTAGATATAAGGCCCTATCAGGAAGAAGTAGACGGTGTTCATGGCTGAATGAAGCACCACCGTCAGCCAGGTTGAATTGCTGCGCCAACGAAGGTGGCCAAGCACAAGGCCCACGACGAAGATCTCCAGCCGTCCAAACCAATCATATTGAGTGTGGTACACGGCCCATACCGCGGAGGTCAGCACGATGGCCCCGATCGGACCAAGAAACGATTGCGACCAGCCACGGAACATGAAGCCGCGGAAGACAAACTCTTCGAGTATCGGCCCTGCAATGCAGCTGCCGATCAGCAAGGCGAGCAAACCGCTCGCGTCTCCGACGACGAGAAGCGGAGCAGCCGTAGGGTCTTGTGGGACGTCTTGGCCAACAGCATATGCGACGAAACTTTCGGCTACTAAGACCATCGTCACAATGGCCACGCCGCGCCACAGTTCGCCCGCACTCGGCCACTTCAACGCAAGATATTCCGCGAAATCTCTGCGGATCATTCGGATCGCAATCCACAACACGGCGACGGTAGCCGGAGCTGCCGCGATTGTGCCGGCGCCTTGCCAGCGCCCCTGCATCCACACCGCCTCAAATTGAGCTGGCGATAAGCCCGTCGTCCCCCCGTCCGTGGCCAGCATGATGCTGATGGTTAGTTGCCCTGCCAGAACGAACACGCCGGCAGCGATCAGACTGACAAACGTCGTCTCCATGAAGTCCCACGTTCGCGGCGAGACCGAGGCCGGCGATTTGGCATTTTCGAAGTCCGACATATCGATTTTTTCCGCGACAACGTCGCAGCGTGCGCTAAGCCTCTACCTAGCATGCCCGGCGATCATCCTGCCAGTAGGGTGCAAGCAGCTACGACTGCCCCGTCAGCCACAACGTCTGCAGCGTCGCCGCCAGATTGTTCAGCCCGTGCAGCACGATGGTGAGCCAGGTCGAATCAAAACGGTAGCGCAGATAGCCGAACACGAGCCCGATCGAAAACACCTCGCTCAGGAAGAACCAGTCATATTGCAGATGCAGCACGGTCCAGACGAGCGACGACAGCAGGATCGCGCCTCCAGGCCGCAGGGCCGTTTCGGACCAGCCGCGATAGAGGAAGCCGCGGGCGAAAAGCTCCTCTGATACCGGCGCGGCAATACAAAACGCGATGACGAGCAGCCAAAGCGCGCCTTCGGCCTGCGCCGACTTCAACACCTCGCCCATGAAGCCCGGCGAGGATTCCCGGCCGACCACGCGCGAGACCAACTCCCACACGCCAGCCAATAACGCCAGCGCGGCCACGCCGATGGCGAAGTTCTTCCAGGAGGTCCAGCGCAGCGCGAGGTAATCGGCGAAGGAAATCCGGGTCGGACGGATCGCGATCCAGAGCGCCAGCAGCGCCCCTGGCAGTCCCGTGGTGACCGAGAGCGCAATCGTCCATCCACCGCCCAGAACCTGGATGGCGGACGCGACATCGGGCGCCTCCCGTTTCAGCATGAAGTAGATGACGACGGCGAGCTGCCCGAGGAACAAGCCGCCGAACACGAACAATCCCCACAGCGTCGTACCCCAGAATTTCCACACCCGCGGCGGCGGCGGTGGAGCGGTCGTCAGCGGAGGGTTTTCGGAACTGAGGACATCCATCAGCTAACTCTCGATCGAATGCGATCCTGCCTCCACAACGTCATGGCCGGGCTCGTCCCGGCCATCCACGTCCCTTTTCTCTGCGTGGCACGAGAGTCGTGGATGCCCGGGTCAAGCCCGGGCATGACGGGATGTACGGCAGTCAATGCGGCAGCGCCCGCTCCAGCAGCGCGCGCATGTCGCTCTCGGCAAGCTCCACGGCGCCGTACATGCCGGCGTGTGTGGTCGCGAGCCGTGTCGCCGCGAACCGTTCGGCGTGACGCGGCATCACGCCATTGAGCGCGGCGCTCGCGGCCAGCAGCGCCAGTCTCTCCACCGCAAGCCGCGCGACGCGCTCGCTGTCGGGCCTGCGGAACGCCTTGCTGATGAACGCAACCGCCTCGCTTGCGCCCGGCAGGCCCTGCGTCTCCCCCGACAATTCCTGCAGAATGGCCGCAGCCGCGTCGGCCTCGCGTGACAGCGCGCGCAGCACGTCGAGGCACATCACGTTGCCCGAGCCTTCCCAGATCGCATTGACCGGCGACTCCCGGTAATGCCGCGCCAGAATGCCCTCCTCGACATAGCCGTTGCCGCCGAGGCACTCCATCGCCTCGTAGAGGAATCCGGGCGCGCTCTTGCAGGTCCAGTATTTGATCGCGGGCGTGAGCAGCCGCATATAGGCCGCCTCCTTGGCGTCATCGGGCGTGCGGTCGAACGCGCGGCATAGGCGCATCACCAGCGCGATCGAAGCCTCGACATGCAGCGCCATGTCCGACAGCACCGCCTGCATCAGCGGCTGATCGGCGAGATGCTTCTGGAACACGCTGCGATGGCGCGCGTGATGCAGCGCATGCGCAAGCCCCGAGCGCATCAGCCCGGCGGAGGCGATCGCGCAATCCTGCCGGGTCAGTTGCACCATCTGGATGATGGTACGGATACCCTTGCCCTCCTCGCCGATCCGCTCGGCATAGGCGCCGTGGAATTCCACCTCCGACGACGCATTGGAGCGATTGCCGAGCTTGTCCTTCAGGCGCTGGAAGTGGATGGCATTGACCGATCCGTCAGGCGCAAAGCGCGGCATGAAGAAGCAGCTCAGGCCCTCCTCGGCCTGCGCCAGCACCAGGAACGCGTCGCACATCGGCGCCGACATGAACCATTTGTGCCCGGTGATGCGATACGCATCGCCATCGCGCGCCGCGCGCGTTATGTTGGCGCGCACGTCGGTGCCGCCCTGCTTCTCGGTCATGCCCATGCCGAGCGTCATGCCGCGCTTCTCCCACCAGGGCATGAAGCTCGGATCATAGGAGCGCGTGGCGATCACCGGCATCGTCCTCGCCATGAGATCCGGCTGCGAGGCCAGCGGGGCGACGGCGGCGCGGGTCATCGTGATCGGGCAGAGATGCCCGGTCTCGACCTGCGCGGCGATATAGAATTTCGCTGCGCGCACCACCTCCGCCGCCCCGCCCGCGGGCTTGCCGTCCGTGGTCCAGGTCGAGTTGTGCACGCCGGCATGCGCGCTGTGCGCCATCAGTTCGTGATAGGCCGGATGAAACTCGACCACATCGCGCCGGTTGCCGCGGGAGTCGAAGGTGCGCAGTTTCGGCGTATTCTCATTGGCGATGCGGCCCCGCTCCGCCATCGCAGACGAGCCCCAATGCTTGCCGAATTGTGCCAGCTCGCCCTGCGCCGAGCCGCCGCCATTGGCGGCCACCGCCGCCACCAGCGGCTTGTCGAGTGTGAACAGATCGACGTCCTCGAACGGTGGCGACTGGTTGAAGACCTCGTGGGTCGAGAAGGTGGGCTGGGTCATGGCGCTTCCTGAAAGCCGGAACTAAAGCATGATCCGGAAAAGTGGACACCGGTTTTCCGAAAAGATCATGCTCAAACAAGGAGCTAAAGCGGGATGACGATTCGAAGAAAAGTCATCACGCTTTAGCGGCGCGGCGGAATCGGGAAATCATAGGCCTGACCACCCGCGCCGGGCAGCGAAAAATGCCACCACTCCTTGGAATAGTTGACAAAACCCTGTCGCGCCATCGCTGCGACGAGCATTCTCCGCCACCGCCGCTGTGACTGGTTGATCGAGGGTGCGGCGGTATGCGCCTTGACGTCGGAGCAGTCATAGCCCGTGCCCATATCGACGCTGCCTTCCGGCGCCCGCTTTTCCACTGACGACGTGCAGTCAGCATAGTCCCTCGCGGGATCGAACTTGCCGGAATTGTCGGCGGCAAGATCGACCAGCGTCAGGTCGAGCGCGGCCCCGGTCGAATGGCCGGAGCGGGTGGCGATATAGCCGAGCCGGAACAGATCGACCTTCCTGAACGCCGGATTGTAGCGCTTGCCGGAGGCCGTCTCCTTGCCATCTCTCGACCACACCACCATGTCGGCGACCGCCCGCGTCGGGCGATAGCAATCGAACATCTTCAGCGACAGCTTTTGTCCCGCGAGTTCCTGCTGCACGGCCTTCAGCCTGAGCCCGACCTCGCGCTTCACCACGCAGTCGCCCGCGCCGTAACCCCTGAGCGGCCGGCCGACGAAATTGTTCGAGCCGGCATAGCGGATGTCCTGGATGATCGTCGGATCGATGTCGCGCAGGAACACGAAGCCGCCGGGAAGTTGCTGCGCGCGGGCCGGTGCAGCCAAGACGACGGCCATCAATGCGATCACGACAATTTTCATGAAACTCGTCCCCCATCACGGCCGGGCACGCCAAGACTACGACAGACCCGGGGATAACTCATCCACCCCTGATTCCCGCTTGCCCCGCCGGCCATCCCCGCCTATAGCTCTGGCTTTAATGACCCCATCATTGAAATCGACCTTTGTCCTCGGTCACCGGCACTTGCTGGGCATCGAGGGGCTTTCCGCTGCCGACATCACCGGGCTGCTCGACCTGTCCGAGGAATATGTCGAGCTCAACCGCCAGGTGGACAAGAAACGCGCATCCTTGCGCGGCCGCACCCAGGTCAACCTGTTCTTCGAGGCTTCGACCCGCACGCAATCCTCGTTCGAGATCGCGGGAAAAAGGCTGGGCGCCGACGTCATGAACATGTCGGTGTCCTCGTCCTCGATGCGCAAGGGTGAGACCTTGATGGACACCGCGGTGACGCTGAACGCGATGCATCCGGATATCCTGGTGGTGCGCCACCACGCCTCCGGCGCCGTGGAACTGCTGGCGCGCAAGGTTGACGGTTCCGTGATCAATGCCGGCGACGGCGCGCACGAGCATCCGACCCAGGCCCTGCTCGACGCGCTGACGATCCGCCGCAACAAGGGCCGGATCGAGGGGCTCGTGATCGCGATCTGCGGCGATGTCATGCATTCGCGCGTCGCGCGTTCCAACATCCTCCTGCTCAACACGATGGGCGCCCGCGTCCGCGTGGTCGCGCCGTCAACGCTGCTGCCGCGCGGCATCGAGCGGATGGGCGTCGAGGTCGCCCGCGACATGCGCGAGGGGCTTGACGGTGCCGACATCGTGATGATGCTGCGCCTGCAGCGCGAGCGCATGAACGGCTCCTTCGTGCCGTCGTCGGGCGAATATTTCCAGTATTTCGGCCTCGACCAGAAGAAGCTGTCCTACGCCAAACCAGATGCGCTGGTGATGCATCCGGGGCCGATGAACCGCGGCGTCGAAATCGACTCGGCCGTGGCCGACGGCGCGCAGTCGGTCATCCGCGAACAAGTCGAAATGGGAGTGGCAGTGCGCATGGCGGTGCTCGAAGCGCTCGCCCGCAACCTGCCGAACGCGTGAGATCATGCTGACCGATCGTCGCCCAATCCTGCTTGCCAATGCCCGCGTCGTCGATCCCTCCCGCGATCTCGACGGGCCCGCCGACGTCCTGATCGCCGACGGCATGATCCGCGACTCCAAGCGCGGCATCGGCACAGCCGGCGTCCCTGAAGGCACCGACATCGTCAATTGCGCCGGCAAGATCGTGGCTCCCGGCCTGATCGACATGCGCGCCTTTGTCGGCGAGCCCGGTGCGAACCATCGCGAAACCTTTGCGTCGGCGAGTCTCGCCGCGGCCGCCGGCGGCATCACCACCATCATCTGCCAGCCGAACACCTCGCCCGTGATCGACAATTCGGCGACCGTCGATTTCGTGATGCGCCGCGCCCGCGACACCGCGATCGTCAACATCCATCCAATGGCGGCGCTGACCAAGGGCCTGCGCGGCGAGGAGATGACCGAGATCGGGCTCCTGAAGGCCGCCGGCGCGGTCGCCTTCACCGACGGCGACAAGAGCGTCACCAACGCGCAGGTGATGCGCCGCGCGCTGACTTATGCGCGCGACTTCGACGCGCTGATCGTGCATCACACCGAGGATCCCGACCTCGTCGGCGAAGGCGTGATGAACGAGGGCGAGTTCGCGACAAGGCTGGGGCTTGCCGGCATCCCGAACGCCGCCGAGTCGATCATGCTCGAGCGCGACGTGCGGCTCGCGGCGCTCACCGGCGGGCGCTATCACGCGGCCTCCCTCTCCACGGCGGAGTCGCTTGAGATCCTCAAACGCGCCCGCGATGCCGGCGCCGACGTCTCCGCCTCGGTCTCGATCAACCATGTCACGCTGAACGAGAACGACATCGGGCCTTACAGGACGTTCCTGAAACTGTCGCCGCCACTCCGCACCGAGGACGACCGCCAGGCATTGGTCGCCGCGCTGGCCTCCGGTCTCATCGACGTCATCATGTCCGACCACAATCCGCAGGACGTCGAGGTCAAGCGCCTGCCGTTCGCCGAGGCCGCTTTCGGCGCGGTCGGGCTGCAGACCATGCTGCCGGCGGGCCTGCGTTTGATCCACAATGGCGAGATGGACTTCAAGACCTTGATCCGCGCGATGTCGACCCGACCCGCCGAACTGCTGGGCCTGCCCGGCGGCTCGCTGCGCGCCGGTTCGCCGGCCGACGTGATCGTGATCGATCCGGAGACGCCCTGGGTGCTCGATCCCGTCGACCTCAAATCGCTGTGCAAGAACACGCCCTTCGACGAGGCCCGCTTCTCCGGCCGCGTCGTGCGCACCATTGTCAGCGGCCGGACGGTGTATGAACATGTCTAACACCCGCGGGAGCGCCGGCCATGTCCTCTGACGCCTTCCTGATCGTCGCCTTCCTGATCGGCTATCTGTTCGGCTCGGTCCCGTTCGGCCTGGTCCTGACGAAGATCGCCGGCACGCAGGATCTGCGCTCGATCGGCTCCGGCAATATCGGCGCCACCAACGTGCTGCGCACCGGGCGCAAGGGGCTTGCCGCCGCAACGCTGATCTTCGACATGCTGAAGGGCACGGCCGCGGTTGTGCTGTCGGGCTATCTCGGCGGCCCGAATGCGGCGATGGTGGCCGGGCTCGGCGCCTTCCTCGGCCATCTCTACCCGGTCTGGCTCGGATTCAAGGGCGGCAAGGGTGTTGCCACCTATATCGGCGTGCTGATCGGCCTGTTCTGGCCGGCTGCGGCCGTCTATGGCGCGGTCTGGCTCGCCACTGCCTTCACCACGCGCTATTCGTCGCTCTCGGCGCTGGTTGCGGCCGTCGTCACCCCGATCTTCCTGTGGTGGTTCGGGCACGCCGCACTCGCCGCGCTCGCCGCGGTGCTGGCGCTCATGCTGTTCTACACCCATCGCGAGAACATCAAGCGGCTGCGGGCGGGAACCGAGGGACGGATCGGCCAAAAGGCCTAGAATTCGCCATCAACCTGTTGAGGGCAGGTCACATCTGTCCGAAATTCTCGGGCGGCACTGGCGAACAGTGACGCAGGCTGTCATCCTGCGAGTCAACAAACGGCGTCATACGGTTGCGTCAGATAGACGGGATCGAACAGGATGGAATCGACGGAATGAGCGCGTCGTGTCCGGTGAGCACGTCCAGCGCGAGCGCCCTGCTCGCTGCCTCCGATATCTGGTCATTCTCCGGCGACACGCCGAGTGCCGTCAGTTCGGCAACCAAATCCAGCGTGGGAGCCGAGCGGCCTACCGCCCCGCCACCACCAGACGCCGTACTGAACATGCAATCGGCGCGGGCCGACCTGCCGGCACGCTCGCCGGTCGACAAGCCGAAAAAGACGGATGCGGGCGAATCGCTCGTCTGGCCCCCGCGAAAATTATCGCTGGCGCTGCAGGGCGGCGGCACCTTTGCCGCGTTCACCTGGGGCGCGCTCGAGCGGCTGCTGGAAGAACCAGATTGCGCGTTCGACACCATCAGCGGCGCCAGCGCTGGCGCCGTCAACGCCGCGTTGTTCGCTTGCGGCTTGGTGGAAGGTGGCCGCGAAGGCGCGCGCGCCGCACTCAAGCGGTTCTGGATGCGGATGATGCATGAGGCCTCGTTCCGCTCGCTGATGCTGGTCGGAGGATTCTCGCCGGCCGGACGGTCGGTCGCGTTCGGGCCGACGCTGCGGTCCGGCCAGTTCGATCCATTCGATCTCGATCCGCTGCGTCAGGCGCTGGCAAGAGACATCGATTTCACCGCGCTGCAGAGCCCCGCCTGCCCGAAACTTCTGGTGGCGGCGACGCGCGTCCGCGACGGCCGGCAGCAGGTCTTTGGCAATGCCGAGATCACCGCCGACGTGCTGCTCGCCTCGACCTGCCCGCCATTGATCCATTGCGCAGTCGAAATCGACGGCGAGTCCTATTGGGACGGCGGCTTTGGCGCCAATCCCCCGCTGGTCCGACTGGTGCAGGAATCCGAGACCTCCAACGTGCTGGTCGTCCAGGTGACGCCGGCGCGCGACAACTATGTCCCGATCACGCCCGCCGCGATCGATCGCCGCCTCGACCAGATCACGGCCAATTCCGTGCTCAACGCCGAGATCGCGGCGCTGGAATGGGCGCGCCCTGCTGCGGCCCCCTCGCTGCGGCTATTCCGGATCGCCGCGGAAGACGAGATCGACGGGCTCGCCCAGCGCAGCGCCACCGATCTCGGCCCGGGTTTCATCCGCCTCTTGCATCGGAGCGGCCGCAAGGCTGCCGAACGTTTCCTGGCGCAGGACGCCGGCTCCACGCGGATCGAGACGCCGCGCAAGTCACGCGTCGCCGAACCCGCGCTGCTATAGTTTCGCCAGCGCCATTTCGACAAAGCGCGCAGCCGCCAGCGCCTTGGCGTCGGCGCCGAACGGCGCGATCACCTGCACGCCGACAGGCAAATTGCCCTCGGCGACATAAGCGGGCACGTTGACGCAGGGAACGCCCATCAGCGTCCACAGCCGGTTGTAGCGGGGATCGCCGGTCGACGAGAGTCCCTTCGGCGCGGCGCCGGGCGCCGACGGGGTCAGCAGCACGTCGACATCCCCAAACGACTCAGTGAGCGCCTGCCGCGCGCGGCCGGCGATGTCGATCGCCTCGTCATATTGGGCCGCGGTCACATCCTTGCTCTCGTCGAGCCGGCCGCGCAGCAATGGCGGCATCGCGTCATAGTTCTCGCGATATTCCCAGGCGAACGACCGATGCGCTTCAAAGTCCTGTACCACCGGATGAATGCGCCAGGCCTCCGCGACGATCTCAGACAATGGCAGCGCACGAACCGAAGCGCCGGCGCGCTCGGCCGCCTGCCCCGCGATCCGTAATGCCTCCGCGCCTGACGCATCAGGTGCACCGGCAAAGTCCTGCGTCACGATGCCGATCCGCGGCGTTGCGATCGTGTCCGGCAATAGCAGCGCCGGCCGGCCCGTCATCGCCGCCAGCGCCACCGCGAGGTCGCTTACGCCAGCCGCGAACAGGCCGACGGTATCGAGCGTCCAGGAGAAGCATTTGACGCCGACGGTCGGCAGCAGCCGGTAGGACGGCTTGATCGCAGCGACGCCGCAAAACGACGCCGGCCGGATCACCGAGCCTGCCGTCTGCGTCCCCAGCGCCAGCGGAATCATCCCGGCTGCGACGGCAGCGGCCGATCCGGCTGACGATCCGCCCGGCGTGTGGCCATGATTGCGCGGATTGAGCGTCGCCGTCGGATCGTTCGCGGCAAACGCCGTCGTCGTGGTCTTGCCGACAATGGTGGCGCCGGCCTGCTTCAGCATCATCACGACAGACGCATCGGCGCGCGGACGATTTCCGCGATAGATCGCTGCCCCCATCTCGGTCGGGAAATCCGCGGTGTCGATGATATCCTTCATACCCACCGCAATACCACGCAACGGTCCTGACGCCTGCGCACGCGGATTCTCCGCCCGCGACACAAAGGCGCCGATCGTCTTTTCCTCTGCATCGATCGCCGCGAGCGATTGGGCGAGCGCTGCGTCGGGCAAGAGTTCGCCCTGCTCGATGTGACGGGTGAGTTCGGCGAGCGAGATCATCGGGAATTTCCTCCCTTCATTGGTTGGATTGCTTTTACGGGCCGCCTCGCGATCGGGCAAGGCGCGCCCGCGAATGGCTCATCCCCCGGGGACCGTTGCCTGCGCGCTGCGGTTGATCCATGCTGGCGCCATGCACGACCGCACGCCAAAGCACGAACTCACCGATTCCGAACGCCTCGACCGCCTGCGGCTGATCCGCTCGGAGAATGTCGGGCCGCGCACTTTTCGCTCGCTCCTCAACCATTTCGGCGATGCGCACACCGCGCTGGAGCACCTTCCTGAGATGGCGCGCCGTGGCGGCGGTGGCGGTGCGGGACGCATCTGCACGGTCGAGGAGGCAAAGGCCGAGCTTGCGGCCTGCAAGAAGCACGGCGTCAGCCTGGTCGCACCTAGCGAAGCCGCCTATCCGGCGCGGCTTGCCACGGTCGATGACGCGCCGCCGCTATTAGCCGTGCGCGGCGCGCTTGACGTGCTGGCGCGGCCGATGATCGCGATCGTCGGCTCGCGCAACGCCTCCGGCGCCGGGCTGAAATTCGCAAGCACGCTCGCCCACGATCTCGGCGATGCCGGCTTCGTCGTGATCTCCGGCCTCGCCCGCGGCATCGACCAGGCCGCCCATCGCGCCACCGTCGAGACCGGCACAGTCGCGGTGCTCGCCGGCGGCCACGACAGGATCTATCCGCCCGAGCATGAGGACCTGCTCGCGGCCTTGCTCGAACAAGGTGCTGCGATCTCCGAAATGCCGCTCGGCCACGTCCCGCGCGCCCGCGACTTCCCTCGCCGCAACCGCCTGATCTCGGGGGCCTCGCTTGGCGTCGTCATCGTCGAAGCCGCGCACCGCTCGGGCTCGCTGATCACCGCGCGCATGGCGGCAGAACAGGGCCGCGAAGTCTTCGCCGTGCCTGGCTCCCCGCTCGATCCGCGCGCTGCCGGCACCAACGATCTGATCAAGCAGGGCGCGGCGCTCGTGACCAGCGCGAACGACATCATCAACGCGGTCCAGCCGATCATGGAGCGGCCGCTCGCGCTCGCTGCACGCGAAAGCGACGACGAGCCGCTTGATTTCGACACCGACCCGAGCGAGCGCGAACGCATCGTCGCGTTGCTCGGCCCGAGCCCGGTCAGCCTGGACGACCTGATCCGGATGTCGGGCCTGTCAGCCACCATCGTTCGCACGGTGCTGCTGGAGCTTGAGCTCGCCGGCCGCCTCGAACGCCACGGCGGTGGATTGGTGTCGCTGGTCTGAAGCGACCTCTCGTAGCCCGGGTGGAGCGCAGCGCAACCCGGGACCGCTCTCACCGTTGACACAGATGCCCCGGGTTACGCTTGCGCTTCACCCGGGCTACGAATTCAATCTCTTCATCCGCGATCGTTCCGCGCATCGAACTCGGCTCGCGCGCGCTCGATCTCGGGCAAATGCTCGAACGCCCATTGTCCCAGCGCCTGCACCGGCTTCGCCAACCCGCGGCCGAGATCGGTCAGCTCATAGTCGACCCGCGGCGGAATGGTCGGAAACACGGTGCGCGTGACGAGCCCGTCGCGCTCCAGCCCGCGCAGCGTCAGGGTCAGCATCCGCTGCGAGATGCCACCGATCGTACGCTTGAGCTCGTTGAACCGGCGTGGGCCGTTGCCGAGCAGCATGATGACGAGCACGCTCCATTTGTCGCCGACCCGCGCCAGCACCGAGGCCACGCCACGGCAGTCGCCGCTGGTATGCGGGATCGGTTCCAGGACAGGCACATGGATGTGCTCGGGTTTCACTGATGTGCTCCGGTAAGAAAAATGTGCGTTCTTGCGGGTTTTTGCCACGGTCACTCATATAGCGCCAGTTACAAACCTATACCAAAGGGTGACACCAACCATGAAACTCCTGCATCTCGACTCCAGCGTGCTGGGCCCCCACTCCGTCAGCCGTCAGGTCTCCGCCGCCATCGTCGACCGGCTGCGCAAGACCCATCCCGGCATCGACGTCGCCTATCGCGACCTGACGACGACACCGCTCGCGCATCTCTCAGGTTCCCATCTGGCCGCAAGCCAGGGCGCCGCTCCGGATGCCTCGCTGCAGCCGGACATCGCCGCGGGCCAGCAGATGCTGGAGGAGTTTCTCGCCGCCGACATCGTCGTGCTCGGCGCGCCCATGTACAATTTCACCATCCCGAGCCAGCTCAAGGCCTGGATCGATCGCATCCTGGTTGCCGGCAAGACGTTCAAGTACGGCGCCGCCGGCGTCGAGGGCCTCGCCGGCAACAAGCGCGTCATCGTCGCGATCTCGCGCGGCGGCTTCTACGGCCCGGGCACGCCAGCCGCCGTCGGCGAGCATCTGGAGACCTATTTGCGCTGGGTGTTCGGCTTCATCGGAATCACGAAGCCCGAATTCATCTCCGCCGACGGAATCCAGGTCGGGCCGGAGCATCGGG
This sequence comes from Bradyrhizobium sp. Arg237L, assembly GCF_029990105.1. Classification (NCBI taxonomy): domain Bacteria; kingdom Pseudomonadati; phylum Pseudomonadota; class Alphaproteobacteria; order Hyphomicrobiales; family Nitrobacteraceae; genus Bradyrhizobium; species Bradyrhizobium sp. Arg237L. The sequence goes on from NZ_JAQMIL010000057.1 coordinate 62,112, forward strand.
AAAAGGCTGTCTCAGGCGCGCTGCAAGCCGCTGGTAATCTCACCGCGGCGTAACGACATCGATCTACACCATGGCCAGCGTCCACCGGCCATGGTGTCGCAGCTAATGCCAGACGCCCTGCACCTCGCAAATCACGGCGACGAACGAAATCAGCATGCCGATCCCGCAAAACAGCGCGATTGAAGCAAATTGCGCGTCGGCTGAATCCTGCGGGACGCGCGAAAGTGGGGCAGAGCGACGGGTGCGGATGACTGTCGGCATTGCTGCTCTCCAGTTCCAATAAGCCAAGGAAGGTCCCTGCCTATAAGACTGTCTTGGCAGCACGACGAAGGTTCAACGACTCATGCCCGGCCCGGTGAGACAAGGCGTCACGTGAACCGGCACCACCGGCGCCAACGGCTTGCCGTCGCTCTGACCGGATCGCCCTCACTGCCGCGGGCTCTGTCCCCGATAGATCGGAGCGCCGGCGGGCAAAGCAGTTGCGCCGCCATCGACGAACAGTTCCTGCCCCTGGATGTGGGCGGAATCGTCGGAAGCCAGGAACAGCACCGTTTTCGAGATGTGGTCGGGTTCGCCGAGCCCGCGCAGTGGCGTCGATCTGGCGATGCGCGCCTCGAAGGCCTTTTCTGCTTCAGGCGTTGCCGTCGCGGCACCCCAGATCGGCGTGCGGATGGCGCCGGGCGAGATGACATTGACGCGGATGTTGCGGGGCGACAGTTCGGAAGCCATCACGCGCGCCATCGCGCGCACGCCGCCCTTGCTGGCGGCATAGGCCGAATAGCCTGGATTTCCCTGCACCGAGATCACGGAGCCGTTGAGGATGACCGAAGCGCCGTCATTGAGATGCGGCAGGGCCGCCTGCACCGTGAAGAACACGCCCGTCAGATTGGTGCGGATCACCTGCTCGAACGCCGCGAGCGTCGTACCACCGAGCGGGGTTTGACCGGGAATGCCGGCATTGGCGAAGACGATATCGAGCTTGCCGAACTTCTTCGCGGCCTGCGCGACTGCACCTTCCATTGCCGCGACATCGGTGGCATCGGCGACGATCGCGAGCGCATTCGGCCCCAGTTCCTGCGCGGCCGCTTCCAGCGTCGCCTGGTTCCGCCCGGTTATGGCAACCTTGGCGCCTTCCTGAATGAACAGACGTGCGGTCGCAAGACCGATGCCGCTGTTGCCCCCTGTGATCAATGCCGTCTTGTTCGCCAGTCTCACGATAGCCTCCAGTGGTTGCATTATTAAACTTCATTGGACAACTAGGCGATCTGGTTTTATAATGCAACTACACAAGCCTGTGATGCATTTCGGCGGAGATCTTGATGGTGAAGCGGACAAGCCTTGAGGGCGCGGAATGCCCGATCGCGCGCTCGCTGGATGTGCTGGGCGACTGGTGGTCGCTCTTGATCATCCGCGATGCACTGCTGGGCCACCGCCGCTTCGGCGAATTCCAGAAGAGCCTGGGGCTCGCGAGGAACATCCTCACCGTGCGACTGCGCGCGCTGGTGGACCAGGGCATCCTGGAATTGGCGCCCGCCTCCGACGGCAGCGCCTATCAGGAATATGCGCTGACCCCAAAGGGTTTTGGGGTCTTCCCGATCCTGGTGGCGCTCCGGCAGTGGAGCGAGGAATTCGACGATCATCCGGAACAGATCGGCACCACCATGGTCGACCGCGAGAACGGCAAGCCGGTGAAAAAACTCGCGCTCTCTTCGCAGGACGGCCGGCTGCTCTCGTTCGCCGACATCACCCTGAAGCGCGGCGCGCCCAAGCGCGCGAAACGGGCTGGGGCGTAGCTCCGTCATTGCGAGCGGAGCGAAGCAATCCATTCCTCCGCTTGCGCCGCTATGGATTGCTTCGCTTCGCTCGCAATGACGATGTGGCTACTTTGGGTGCGACATAACAACCCGACGGGCAAATCACCGAAAGTCTGTCCAGCCCTCGCAGAAAAAACATTCCGCTTTCGCCGTCGGGCAAATCAGTGATTTAACTCCGCGCGTCTCACCCAGATGAGGGGCGGCTCGCGATCGTCACGAACGTTGCGGTGAGATGCGGTGGACGCGGGTGTTGCGACTGACGA